>DASQUF010000062.1:0-7067 GCA_035641435.1 Propionibacteriaceae bacterium
CGTGCACCCGAGTGGCGAGGTGTGGTGGTTCACCAACCCGCCGCACCTCGAGGAGCCGACCGCGGCGCAGCTCACCGCTCTGAACGACGGGGACCGCTGGCGGCACCTACTGCTCGAGCTGTTCGCCGACGACGCCACGCCGGCCGTCGACCTGATCCAGAACACCCGACACGACCTCACCGGCTGGGCAACGTACGACCTCCCCCGCGTGGAAACCTGGTACCGCGGCCGCGTCGTCCTCACCGGCGACGCCGCCCATGCCACCTCACCATCGTCCGGCCAGGGCGCGTCCATGGCCATCGAGGACGCCGTGGTTCTCGGCAAGTGCCTGCGCGACACTCCCGACGTCGAGGGCGCCCTGGCCGCGTACGTCGGGCTCCGTCGGGCCCGTGTCGAGCGGGTGGTCGCCGCCGGCGCCCGCGGCAGCTCGATGAAGGTGGCCGGCCCGGTCGGCCGGGTGGTCCGCGACCTGACCATGCCGATCGTGCTCAAGCAGGTGGCCCGGCGCATCCGCCAGGAGTGGATGTACGCCTACCACATCGACTGGGACGAGACGATCCGGCCGGGAGCCGTCCACTCGAGCGTGTAACGAAAGAACAGCCGCCGGCGCAGCCGCGCCCCGGGAAGATGCCGGGCCGCGGCCCGTCGGATCTCGGCGAAGGTCACCTCGGGGTCGCGCATCGGCATGGCGAGGGCGTGCTGCAGGTCAGGAGGAGTCGCGCCGGCGCGCTTGACCAGCCCGACCAGCGGGTTGACGACCGCCGAGACGACGTCGATCGTCAGGTCCAGGAGCGACGCCGTCCGGCTGAGCCCGACGATGAGCAGACGCCCGCCCGGGTCGAGCAGCCGGGCGAGAACGGCGCAGGCCGGGTCCAGGTCGAGGTGGTGGAGCACAGCGACCATGGTCACCACGTCGTACGTCGTCCCGGCGCGCCCGACCTCCTCGAAGCTGCTCTCGCGGATCGTCACTCCCGGGACACCCGCCGTCCGAGCCGTCGCGGCCGCGACCATGCCGGGGTCCCGGTCGACGCCGGCGACGTCGGGGATGCGCTGCGCGAGGCGGCTGACCAGCAGGCCCTGGCCGCAGCCCAGGTCGAGCGCCGTCCGGGCGCCCACCGGGAGGCGCCGCAGCACCCAGCCGTGGAAGTGCTCGTTGTGGTCCCACCAGTGTCGCCGGTTGACGGCATCGATGCGCCGCACCGCTGCTTGCACCCACGGTCGGTGGGTCCGCCGTGCGTCCTTCATGCCTTCCTGCCCTTCGCCCCGAGGCCCTCATGTTGTCCGTTCGGCGCTGGTGTTGTCACCATCGAACAGGTGATCGATTCTGTCGGTGGTGGTCCGTAGCGTTGGGGTCATGACGGCGACCGTGCAGCCTGAGGCCCAAGCGCCCGCGGACGGTGACGCCGTGGCCGGATACCTGGCGGAGGTCCTGATCGCGCTCGGCGGCATCGCCGCCGGCTCCGGCTCGGCGGATGATGCGGTGCGGGTGGACCGGATCGCGCTGCTGGAGCGCGTGAAGGCCGCCGCCGTGGCGGCCCAGGCCGCCGAGATCGTGGCGTTCGCCCGTTCCCAGGTCGCCGCCCAGCAGGACGCCGGGGTGGACTACCGCCGGCTCGGTCAGGGGATCGCCGAGCAGGTCGGGCTGGCGACGAGGAGCAGCGGCTGGCACGGCGCTCGAAAGCTCACCCTGGCCCGCGACCTGATCGCCGAGCTCCCCGAGACGTTCCGCCGGCTGGCGGCCGGAGATGTCTCCGAGCACGTGGCGCAGCTGGTGGCCACCGAGACGTCCCACCTCGACCCCGAGGTCCGGCGCCTCGTCGACGGCCAGCTGGCTCCTGACCTGCCCGATCTGGCACCCAAGCAGGCGGCGGGGCTCGCGCGCCGGCTGGCCCAGGCGGCGGATCCGCACGGTGCGGTGAAGCGGGCGAGGAACGCGCGGGCCGATCGACGGGTAACCCTGCGGCCGGCGCCGGACACCATGTGCTGGCTCACCGCACTGCTGCCGGTGGAGGACGGGGTGCGGTGCTACGCCGCCCTGACCCGCAACGCCGACACCGCCAAGGCGGCGGGTGACCAGCGCTCCCGCGGCCAGATCATTGCCGACATCACCGTCGAGCGGCTCACCGGTCAGACGCCTGCGGACGAGCGACCCGTCGAACTCAACCTGACCGTGCCGCTGAGGAACCTCCTGGACCCAGGCCACCACGCCCCGGCCGAGATCGTCGGCTACGGTCCTGTCCCGGCCGGGCTGGCCGACGAGATCCTCCGCCGCGCCGGCCACCGGGTGTGGTGGCGACGGCTGTTCACCGCTCCGACCGGAGAGGGTCGGCAGGCGATCGTCGGCGGGGATCCGACCGCTCGCCGCTTCACGGGCTGGCTTGCCAAGCTGCTCCGCCTACGCGACGGCGGCACCTGCCGCGAGCCGTACTGCGGCGCGCCGATCCGCCACCTCGACCACATCGAGCCGTGGCGGGAGGGCGGCCCCACCACCTACGCCAACGGTCGCGGCGTCTGCCAACGACACAACCAGGCGCGCGAGCTGCCCGGCTGGACGGTGGAGGCCCAACACGGCGGCCTGGACGGATCGCCGCCCCTGGTGACCACGACCACCCCGACCGGCCACAGGTACCTCAGCCGCGCCCCGGACCCCCCATGAGGGTGCGCGCCGCCTCGGCGATGCCCTTGGGCGACATGCCGTACCGATCGAGCAGGTAGCCCGCCGAGCCGGTCGGCGCAAACTCGGGCACACCGAGGATCTTCATCCGGGTGGGATGGTTCTGGACCACCGTCTCCGCCACGGCACCGCCCAGGCCGCCGGCCGTCGTCGCCTCCTCCGCGGTGACGATGCCGCCGGTCTCCCGTGCCGCCGCGAGCACGGCGTCGGTGTCGAGCGGCTTGACGGTCGGCATGGAGAGCACGCGGGTGGAGATCCCGTCGGCCTCGAGCAGTTCGGCGGCGACCAGCGCCCGCCAGAGCACGGTGCCGTTGCTGATCAGCGTCACGTCGGATCCGTCGCGGAGGGTGACGGCTTTGCCGGCCACGAAGGTGTAGCCCTCGGCGTTGACCTCAGGCACGGCCATCCGGCTCACCCGGACGAACACTGGGCCCTCGACCTCAGCGGCCCAGCGCAGCGCCGCCGCCGTCTCGGTCGGGTCGGCCGGAACCACGATGGTCAGGTTGTCGATGGCGCGGAGCCAGGCGATGTCCTCGATCGAGTGATGGGTCGGGCCGAGCTCGCCGTAGGCCATGCCGGGGCTCATCCCGCACAGCTTGACGTTGTGGTCGGAGTACGCGACGTCGGCCTTGATCTGTTCCAGCGCCCGAGCGGTGAGGAAGCACGAGGCTGCCGAGACGAATGGGATCCGGCCGCCGTTGGCCAGGCCCGCGGCGACGCCGACCATGTCCTGCTCGGCGATGCCCACGTTGATCAGGCGATCTGGGAACGCCTTCTTGAAGGCGTCGAGCTTGCTCGACCCGATCGAGTCGTTCACCACGCCGACGATGCGGTGATCAGCGTGGGCCAGCTCCGAGAGGGTCTGAACGTACGCGTCGCGACAGTCGAAGCGCGGCTGGTCGGCGACCGACGCCGGCCGCGAGAGGGTGTCGGTCATCGTCTCTCCTGCCGGAGTCTCGGGTTGGCGGCGTGCTCCAGCTCGTCGAGGGCGAGTCGGAGCTGGTCGGCCGACGGGACCTTGTGGTGCCAGGCCACGTTGTTGCTCATGAACGAGATCGGATGGCCCTTGTGCGTGTGGGCGATGACCATGGTCGGTTTACCAGGACGGAACGGCACGGCGGACAGCACATCGAGCAGCTCACCGTGGTCATGGCCGTTCACCTCCACTACACCGAACCCGAACGCCACCGCCTTGTCCGGCAGCGGATCCAGGTCATTGGTCTCCTTGGTCGTCGCCCCTTGCTGCAGCCGGTTGCGGTCGACGATCACCGTGAGGTGGTCGAGCTGGTACTGGGACGCGGCCATCATCGCCTCCCAGTTGCTGCCCTCCTGCAGCTCGCCATCCCCGGTCAGCACGTAGGTTCGGCGCAGCGATACGTCCAGCTTGGCCGACAGGGCATGGCCGACGGCCACCGGCAGGCCGTGACCCAGCGGGCCGGTGTTGGCCTCCACCCCGGCCACCTTCCGGCGGTTCGGGTGGCCGTTCAGGGCCGAGAGCGGCTTCAGGAACGTGGCCAGGTCCTCGACCGGGAGGAAGCCGAAGGCGGCGAGCGTGGTGTACAGCGCCCCGGCCACATGGCCCTTGCTGAGGAGAAACCGGTCGCGCTCCGGGTCGTCGACGGTCTCCGGCGTGATGTTCAGGACCCCGCCGTAGAGCGTGGCCAGGATGTCGATCGCGGAGAAGTCCCCGCCGATGTGGCCGGCGCCGGCATAGTGGACCAGCTTGGCGTCCTGGATCCGGATCTGTCTGGCTGCCTCGGCGATGTGCGCCACGAGCTCGCTTCGGGTGGCTGTGTCCGGAAGCCGGCCGAGCACCGGCATGGAGGTGTGTTCGACAGAGAGTGCGGTCATTCCTCATCCAGTCCGTCCATCGAGGTCAGCAGTGCCCGCTGGACGAGGCGCTGCGCGGTCAGAGCGTCGTGAGCCGCCTGCGCCGCGGCGAGCGCGTCCTCGTCGAGCGTGTCCAGCGCCCCGTGCAGGGCCTTGAGGAACCGGATGGCCGCCTTGGCCGCGGCCACACTGTCCTCGCGGAACGGGAACTGGTCGAGCTGCCAGACCCCGTCCCAGTTGTTCCTACGCAGGGTGTGGAAGAACTCGAACGTCTCCACCAGGTGCACCGAGCCGACGACCATGTCGTCGTCCCAGCCGCGGAAGTTGTCGTTGACGTCGATGGCGAAGAGCTTGCCGTGGTCGATGCACAGCTGCGCCGCGTCGGCCGGGGTCTCCAGGCCGTAGAGCGAGTGCCCGAAGTCCAGCAGGATGCCCAGGTTGTCCAGGCCGACCTGCTGGATGCCGAGCAGGGTCCGGGCCGCGTTCGGGAAGATGATCTTGTTACGCGGCTCGCGCGGCTTGTACTCGATCACGAACTTGATCTCGGGGTGGGCCCCGACCAGCTCGCGGAGCCCGTCGACGGCGAGGTTCCAGACGTCGCGGTAGTTCACCTGGAACGGGTAGTCCCAGCCGTCCTGCCCGAACCAGAGCTTCACGTAGTCGCAGCCCAGCTCCTTGGCCAGCTCGGTAGCCTCGTGCAGCACCGACAGGGCCTTGCCGCGTACGCCCGGGTCCGGGTTGGTGATCGAGCCCCTGACGTAGTCCCGGTTGTAGATCTCGGGCGTGATCGCGACGGCCCGCAGGTGGTTGCGGGCCAAGGCGGCCTTGACATCGTCCAGGGTGCCGTCGAAGTCGGCGAACGGCCAGTTGAGGTCGACCACGGACAGGTCGCCGACGGCGCCGGCCTTGTCGATCTGCTCCAGCAGACCGACCGGCGGTCCGTAGCCCTCAGTGGCATAACGGTCCTTGTACGTGGCGAAGTGCCAGATCCCGGCGCCAAAGGTGGGTAGGTCGGTCATGTCTTCAGCCCTTCGTTGCTGGGGCGGGTGGCTCAGGTCTCGCGGGCGAACTTGCGGATCTTGGCGAACATGTCCTCGAGCAGGAAGCGGACGTCGACCGACTCGCAGACCCGGATCGGGTGTCCCGATCCCGGCAGGTAGTGGCCCTCGGCGCCGAAGCGGGGCGCCGGGACGACCCGGAAGGTCCCGCCCCGGGGATAGAGCATCAGGGAGATGGCGGGTGAGTCGCCCAGGGATCGCGACTCGATCGGCTCGGGGTGGTAGGTGTCGTTCCATTCGTGCAGCTGACGGATCAGGTACTCCCCGAGCGGGCCGGCCTGGCCGATCTTCTCGTCGAGCTCGGCGTAGCCCACCGACACCATGGAGTAGACGCTGCTCGGCACCTGCCAGATGCGGATGCCGGAGTCGAAGACCACGTTGGCGCCCGCGATGTCGTTGGACAGGTTGAACTCGATACCCGGGCCGGAGGCCAGTCCGCCGTAGCCCACGCCGCCGATCCAGATCACCACCACGTTCCGGTAGACGATCTCCGGGTCGAGCAGGATGGCCGACGCCATGTCCGTCAACGGCCCCAGGAACGCGACGAACAGCGGGTCGTCGGGGGTGGCCAGCCGGCTCTCCTCGATGATCAGCCGGGCGCCCGGCGAGTCCTGCGGAGTGTGCTCGTCCACCAGGCCGGTCGTCGCGCCGTCGGCGACGGTGATCTTGCCGGTCAGATTCATCAGCCGGAGCAGCAGCTCGATCTCCTCGCGGGACTCGGCCATGCTGCGCTGGCTGCGGCGGGTGCCGAAGTGGGCGGCGATCAGCCCCCGCAGGCCCAACGTCGGGGAGAGGAGGGCGTGCACGAGGGCGAACTGGTCATCCGCCTCGTTCTTCGCGTCGGTGTTGAGGATCACTCTGCGCTGTGCGGCTCGGGTCATCCGCGGTCGTCCTTCCCCGGTCTTAGCGGGTTGCATATCTATTCGGTGTCGCATAATGTATCACAAACGCTGTGGAACGCGTCAAGTCCGGGGCCGAGCCCTGTGCTCGCAGCCGAGAGGAGAGCGATGATCCTGTCGATCGACCAGGGGACGACCAACACCAAAGCCGCCCTGGTGGACGAGGGGGGGCAGGTCGTCGCGTCCGGCAGCGCTCCGGTGGGCTTGGCGTCGCCGCGGCCCGGTTGGGTGGAGCAGGACGCCGACGAGATCTGGTCGAGCGCGCTGACCGCCGTCGCGGACTGTCGCGCGGCGGGCCCGGACAGCGCGCTGGCTGGAGTGACCGTCGCCAACCAGCGGGAGTCGGTGGTTGCGTGGCGGCGGAGTACCGGCGAGCCGCTGGGTCCGGTCATCGGCTGGCAGGACCAGCGGACGGCTCCGCGGTGTACGCGGCTGGCTACGCCGGAGGCGGACGAGCGGGTCCGGGCGCGCACCGGGCTGCGGATCGACGCCATGTTCTCCGGCCCCAAGTTCCGCTGGCTGCTCGACCAGCTGGAAGACGTCCCGACGCCCGAGGTGTGCCTGGGCACGGTCGATGCTTGGCTGGTCTGGCGGCTGACCGGCGGT
>DASQUF010000063.1:0-5103 GCA_035641435.1 Propionibacteriaceae bacterium
CGGCTACATCCCCAACCGCAGCGGCAAGATCACCGGGCTGAGCAAGCTGGCCCGCCTGGTCGACCTGTACGCCAAGCGGCCGCAGGTGCAGGAGCGGCTGACCACCCAGGTCGCCGACGCCCTCAGCCGGATCCTGGAGCCACGGGGGGTGATCGTGGTGATCGAGTGCGAGCACCTGTGCATGACCATGCGCGGCGTCCGCAAGCCCGGCTCGAAGACGATCACCAGTGCGGTCCGCGGCCAGCTCCGCGACTCCACCACCCGGGCCGAGGCGATGCAGCTCATCACCAGCTAGAGCGGCGACCAGCGACTACGATCCGCGTCATGGCTGAGCACCTGACCATGAACACCGTGATCCACGCCGCCGTACGCCGCGACCTGCGCCGGTTCACCACCGCGCTGGACACCTTCCCGGTCGGGTCCAAGGAGCGGGCGAGCGCATTGTCCCGGGCCTGGCAGCACCTCGACGGGCAGCTGTACCACCACCATCACAGCGAGGAGACCATCTTCTGGCCCGCGCTGCGGGAGGTCGGTGCGGACGAGTCGCTGGTCACCGACCTCGGTGGTGAGCACGACCGGATGGCCGAGGCGATGAAGAACACCAGCGCGGCCGTTGCCGAGCTCGTGGCCGATCCCGATCAGGCCCAGGTCGAGCAGACCCGGCGGGCCTTCGTCGAGCTCCAGCAGGCGGTCGAGACCCACTTCGCCCACGAGGAGACCGAGCTCGAGGCCTTCAGCGCCTCGGTCAGCGACACGGCGCCGATGAAGAAGGCCCAGGAACAGGTTCGCAAGACCCAGAGCCCGGTCCAGCTCGGCGGGTACCTGGCCTGGGTGCAGGACGAGGCGGACCCGGAGGCGCTGGCCTACCTGAGGAAGGCGATCCCACGACCGATCCTGGCGGTCTTCAGCCGGCTGCTCGGCCGCCGCTACCGACAGCAGATCGCCTCGGTCTGGGCGGCGTAGCCTCCGGCGCTCGCGCCTGGCTCTACTTGACCTCTGACCGGGGCGCGTTCCAGGTGTTGCAGCGGCCGAAGTCCTGGCTGTCCAGGCCGCGCGCCAGCCAGCGCAGCTGCGCCGCGCTGGTCCCGTGGTCGGGTTCCCGGCGGTCCGGTGGGTCCTCGTCGCCGGTGAAGCCGTGCCAGATCCGCAGCTCCGCCCGGTCCGCGGCGCTGAACTCGATCGAACGGGCGACGGTGGCCAGGAACACCCCCTCGAAGCATTGGGCCTGCAGCTCGAGGCGGCGGCTGAGCTGGTACCGCGCGCCGGGCGACTCGGCCTGGGCATAGCGCCGCCCGTACTCGTTCACCATGCCGGTCACCGCCTGCAGGTGGTGGCCGAACTCGTGCGCCAGCAGGGCCGTGTAGCCGAGCCGCGCGAAGGTGTACGCCTCGCGGCCGTCGTCGCGCGAGGCCGGCCAGTAGATGGTCTGGTCGGCCGAGCAGTAGTAGGCCGGCGCACCCTTCTGGTCGAACCGGCCGCAGGCGGCCCTGACGGTGGACCGGTAGACCTTGATCTTGGGCTCGGTCACGGTGAAGCCCCGAGCGGCCAGCGGCTTGCGGTGCACCTTGACGAGGCACTTGACCAGGCTGCGCAGGTACGGCGCCAGATCGGCGTTGCGTACCGGCGGCTTGGCCGGTCGCACCGTGATCCCGCAGCGGACCTGCGTCCCGTCCAGGTCCACCGCGTACAAGCTGTTCCCCTTCAGGCTCCGGTTCGGCCGGTCCGGCTTGGCTTTCGGCCGAGGCGTCGCCGACGGGGCGCCAGCGGTCGGCGGGGGGTCCGTGGGCGTCGGACTCCCTGCGCTCGAGCTCGTTGCCGCATCGGTCGTCCGGCCGTCAGTCGCGGTGCCAGGGGCATCAGACCCCGGCCCGAGCCGACCGATCAGCTGGAGCCCGATGATCAGGGCGAGGATGGTGGCGGCGGAGAGCCCGAGCATCCGTAACGGGCCCGACCGCCGCCGACGCGCGCCCACGCCGTACGGCGGCCCGCCCGCGTAACCCGACACGCGATGAGTCTAAGGTCGGCCACGTGAAGGCTCGGGCTGAGCACCGCAAGGGAGACGACCCCCATGAACTCCCGCCGCGACCGCAACAACACACGGGAGGTGGCGTCGTTCCCGGCCTTCCGCAGCCCGGCCGCACCCTGGTGATGGGCGTGGTCAACGTCACCCCTGACTCGTTCTCCGACGGAGGCCAGTGGTTCGACCCGGAGGCAGCGATCGCCCACGGCCACAACCTGGTCGCCGAGGGGGCGGACATCGTCGACGTCGGCGGCGAGTCGACCCGGCCTGGAGCGGAGCGGCCGCCGCTGGACGAGGAGCTGCGCCGGGTGCTGCCGGTGATCCGTGCCCTGGCTCCCTCGGCGTGCGTCAGCATCGACACGATGCGGGCCGAGGTGGCCGCCGCCGCCTTGGAGGCGGGTGCCCGGCTGGTCAACGACGTGTCGGGCGGGCGGGCCGACCCGGCGATGCTCGGACTGGTCGCCTCCTCAGGCGTCCCCTATGTCTGCATGCACTGGCGGGGCCACTCCACAGACATGCAGAGCCGGGCGGAGTACGCGGACGTGGTCAGCGAGGTGGTCAGTGAGCTGGCGGACCAGGTGGTGCAGGCCGAGCGGGCCGGGATCGACCCGGACCGGCTGATCTTGGACCCCGGGTTCGGCTTCGCCAAGACCGGCGAGCACAACTGGCAGCTGCTGCAACGGCTGGACGAGCTGGACCGGCTCGGCCGGCCACTGCTCATCGGCGTGTCGCGCAAGGCGTTCCTGGGCACGTTGTTGGCCGACGATACCGGCCAACCCCGGCCGACCAGGCAGCGAGACGACGCAACCGCTGCGCTCACCTTCGCCGTCGCCCGCCATCCGGTCTGGGGCGTCCGGGTGCACGCGGTCCGACCCAGCCGGGACGCAATCGCGGTCGCCGAGCGGCTGACGAAGGGAAGCTGATCACATCTTCGCCCGCCTGCTGGCGAGCCATTGGCGAGGCGTACCGGGTCGGATAGGGTCTCCAAGTCAGGAGGGGACATGGCCGCACCAGCACCGGAGCACACGCTGGTTGAGGGTGCCCCGGGACGGCTCGACCGGATCACCCTGACCGGTATCACCGGCTATGGCCACCATGGGGTGTTTCCCGAGGAGCGGCAGCAAGGCCAGCCGTTTCTCGTCGACCTGAGCTGCGAGCTCGACCTGTCGGCGGCGGCTGCCGATGATGACCTCGGTCGGACGATCGACTACGGCCAGCTGGCTCAGGCCGTGGTCGACGACGTGCAGCGGGATCCGCTGAACCTGATCGAGGCGCTGGCCGAGAGGATCGCAGGAACGTGCCTGGCTTTCGCGGCCGTTCAACGTGTTGAGGTGACGGTTCACAAACCCCATGCGCCGATGCCGGTTCCCGTCGCCGATGTCGCGGTGTCGCTGACAAGGAGTAGATGAGAAGATGTCGAGCCCCAACCCGCACGCCATCGATGCTGACACCCTGAGCGGCATGAGACCGTTGCGCAAGGTCGTCTACTCCATCGGCTCCAACCTCGGCGACCGGCTGGGCAACCTGCAGGGCGCAGTGGACGCGCTCAGCGACACCCCCGACGTCATCATCGTGGACGTGTCCTCGGTCTACGAGACCGAACCGGTCGGTGGCCCGACCGACAACCCCATGTTCCTGAACATGGTGGTGGTCGCCGAGACCACGCTCGCCCCGCGCACCCTGCTGGAGCGCGCCCTGGCCATCGAGGACGCGTTCGGCCGCGAGCGGGACGCAACCAAGTGGGGGCCGCGGACCCTGGACGTCGACCTGATCAGCGTGGGGGACGCCGAGGTGGAGCGCCCGGATCTCAAGCTGCCGCACCCGATGGCCCACGAACGGGCCTTCGTCCTCGTGCCGTGGTACGAGATCGACCCGACCGGTGAGATCCAGGGCAAAGGAGCGATCGGTGACCTGCTCGCCCAGACCGATACCTCCGGAGTGGTCCGCCGCGACGACCTGGTGATCGAGCGCGACTGAGCCTCGCTGACTTGGCTGCTCCGTCTCCTCCGTCCGGCGGCTCGATCGACCTGACGCCACTGCGGGCCCTGGTGGTGGCCGCCCTGTTCGGCGGCTTGGCCGGCTGGCTCTTGGTGGTCGTCGCCAACGCTTTCGACCTGACTCCGCCCGAAGTGCCCTGGACTGCGCCGGTGGGACTGGTGGTGGTGGCGGCACTGGTCGGTGGGCTGGCCTACACCACCCATCAGCGGATCCAGGTCCGCCGGGAGCGGATGGAACCCTCCCGGGCGGTGGGGATGCTCGTGCTCGGCAAGGCGTCGGCGCTGGCCGGCGCCGTGGTCGCCGGCGGCTACTTCGCGTATGCGCTAATGTTCCTGGCCCGGCTGGACGCGGCCGCACCCCGGGACCGGGTGATCCGGTCCGCGGTGGCCATGGTGGCCGGTCTGGTGCTGTGCGGCGTCGGGCTGCTGCTCGAGCGAGCGTGCCGGGTCCCCGGCGGTGGCCCCGACGACGACGAGGACCAGTCAGACACGCCCGAATGACAGCCCCGAAATCCCGGGGTGTCGATCATCGGCAGGCATAGGGTACGAGCGTGACTTCCCCCACACTCGCCAGCCGGCAGGCGAAACCCACAACATTGCGCCGGGCGTCAGAGATTGTGCTGGTCTCGGGGACCGTACTGGCGGTGATCGCCGCCTTCGGGCCCGGCTGGTCGGTTCGAGTCGGGATCGGTGTGTCCGTCGCCGCCGCCGTCACGGCCTGCGCCTTCGCCTGGCGGGAGCTCACCGCGGCGCGCCGCGGGCACGCCAAGGCGATGCTGGCCGCGCTGCAGGAGCACGGCCGCCAGCTGACCGAGGAGCGGACTCGGAACGCGGCCGTCGTCGACACCCTCAGCGGGCGAATCGCCGACGCGCGAGCGGTGATCGAGAAGCTCCGGGTGATGGTGGCCGAGCTCAAGATGCAGGTGTCGGGGTTGCGGGGCGACACCGTCTACCTGGCCGGTGAGGTCAGCCATCGCGAGAACGTGATCTCGGCGCTCCGCGAGACCGTACGCGCCCGGGAGGCCGAGCTGATCAGCCTGCGCGACGAGGACGACTGCGAGGTGCACCATATGCCGCGGCGGGTCC
>DASQUF010000064.1:0-3891 GCA_035641435.1 Propionibacteriaceae bacterium
GTTGGCGGCCTCACCGGTAAGTCTACCTTTCCGAGTGGGAAGCTAGGAATAGGCGTTAACGGTGATGGTCAGCATAAGGCCGGCGGTGGCGGCCACCTCGGCCAACCAGATCCCCGGTCCGGTCCGCTCGGTGGATGCGACCGTGATGGCCGGCTCGCCGAACAGCAGGTCGGCCAGCACGGTCCCCGCCGCACCGCCCAGCACCGCCGCGACCGTCAATGCGGCCTGCTGGGTGCTGATCAGGTTGGTGAGCGCTCGAGCACGGTGACGACCGGGTTGAACGCGGCGGAGACCGGCTGCAGCACCATGATCAGCACGGTGAGGGCGGCGCCGGTGGCGATGGCGTTCTCCAGCAGCTGCAGGGCCGGTGTCGTCGGGGGAGAGCCGCTCGGCGGCGGGCCCGGACCCGATCACGGCGGCGACCAGCAGCGCGGTGCCGACCGCCTCGGCGAGCACCCGGGCGCCCGGTCGGGCCGGTGCCGGCTTGGCCGTCGGCGCGTCGTCGGTGAGCACGTGGAGATCGCGTTCATCGGTCGGCCAGGGCGGGGACGCGGCATTCCGCCGGGGTAGGCGGGTTGCCCGCGAGGCTGCGTTGCAGCCAGCGGGTGATGCGGCGGGCGTCGGGGCCGGAGCCGCGGACGGTGGCCGAGGCCGGTCCGGTCTGGCCGGGCAGTCCGACGTAGCCGAGTCGGGGGACGGTGAGGCTGCGGCCGCGGCAGTGGATCGGCCAGCCGTCAGGGTTGAGGGCGCCGAGGCCGGCCAGGTAGTCGACGTCGGGCCGGTATCCGGTGGCCAGGATGACCGCGTCGACGGGCTCGGCGGTGCCGTCAGCCCAGGTAACGCCATCGGGGGTGAGTCTGTCGAACATCGGCCGGCGGTCCAGGCTGCCGGCGGCGAACGCGGCCGCGTAGCGGCCGTCGTCGAGGACCACGATCGAGCGGGCGCCGTCGCTGCGCCCTGGTGACAGCGCCTCCAGGCCGGACCAGCGGGCCCAGTAGTGCACATCGAGCCCGAGGGGACGCTGCGACTGGAACCGCACCGGCTGTCGGCTGGCGACGGTCACGGTGGCGACCTGGGCCAGCTCGACGGCGACCTGAACGGCCGTGTTACCGGCGCCGACCACCACCACCCGTTGCCCGGTGAACTCGTCCGGGCGGCGGTAGCGGGCGGCGTGCAGCAGGGTTCCGGTGAAGTCGGCCAGACCGGCAAGATCGGGAATGTGCGGCCGGCCGAAGCCTCCGGATGCCGCGACCAATGCCCGGGCCGTCAGCCGGTCCCCGCCGGCCAGGTCGAGATCAAAAGTCTGTCCGTCCCACGCCGCATCGAGGACCCGGCTGTGCGTGCGGACCGGCAGCTCGAACCGAACCGCGTAGCTACGGAGATACTCGGTGACCTCATCCCGGGTCGGGTACCGGTTGGGCCGGCCGGACAGCCGCATCCCCGGCAGGGCGGAGAACCTGGCCGGCGAGAACAGGGTGAGACTGTCGTAGTACGACGGCCAGGACCCGCCCACCTCGGCAGCCGCCTCGACGATCAGCACCTCGAGCCCGGCCTGCCGCAGCGCTCGGCCGGCGGCCAGGCCGGACTGCCCCGCCCCGACAACCGCGACATCCACCACGGCGACGTCCCGGTCCGGCATCCGCACCGCCCGGTCGGTCGTGGTCATCGGCAGCCGCAACTGGCCGGCACGCCGGCCGTAGTGCCGCAGCAGGAGGCCTTGGCGTCGGTCGAGCAGCAGATCGTGCTGGTCGCATGGTCACAACACGCTGCCGGCGCCAGCTGGGCGGCCGCGGAGGTCTGGATTACGACGTCCTGTGCGCCGGTCGTTCGGGTCGGCGTATTGCCGCCGGGCTTGATCGCCTGGATGATTGCGTTGTGCATGCCGTCGGCGACCTGCTGGGTGAACCCCACCGACAGGCTGTCGAACCCCACGGCCGCGAGTCCCGCGATGTACTCCGACCGGGACAGCGCGCCGGCGATGCAGCCGACATAGGAGCCGCGCTCCGCCCGCTCGGCCGGCGTCAGGTGGTCCTCGGCGACCACGTCAGAGATCCCGATCCGGCCGCCCGGCGCGAGCACTCGGAACATCTCGGCGAGCACCTTCGGCTTGTCGACGCTGAGGTTGATCACACAGTTGGAGATCACCACGTCGACCGAGCCGTCGGGGAGCGGGACGTCCTCGATGGTGCCCTGGACGAACTCGACGTTGGTAGCGCCGGCCTGGGCGGCGTTGGTCCGGGCCAGGTCCAGCATCTCCTCGGTCATGTCGACCCCGTAGACGTAGCCGGTCGGTCCGACCCGCTTGGCCGACAACAGCACGTCGATGCCGCCGCCCGAGCCGAGGTCGAGGACCCGCTCACCAGGCCGCAGATCGGCGACAGCGGTGGGGTTGCCGCAGCCCAGACTGGCCGCCACCGCCGCAACGGGCAGGTCGTCCCGATCCAGCTGGGCGTAGAGGGTGCTGCCGAACCGGTCATCGGTCTCGACTGCTGGGGGGCAACAGGATGCCTGGCCGGCACTGTCCCGGACGGTCGAGGCGGCGGCGGCGTAGCGGCTGCGGACCTGCTCGCGCAGGTCGGCGCTGGCGGTATCGGTCATCAGATTCTCCAAGTCGTCGGCATCGAATCGATGTCTGTCGATGCATCTTAGCCACATCGTATCGATGTGTGTCAATCTATCAAGTAGGATCTTCGTGTGAGATCACCGATGCAGCCGCTGACCGTGCTGGAGACCTGCTGCTCCCCGGTCACCGGCCAAGTACTCGACCAGGCCGACGCCGAGCGGCTGGCCGGCGCGCTGAAGGCGATCGCGGACCCGGCACGGCTGCGGCTGATCTCGATGGTTGCCGCGTCTGAGTCAGGTGAGGTGTGCGTCTGCGACTTCACTGGCCCAGTCGGACTGTCCCAACCCACCGTCTCCCACCACCTGAGGATCTTGGTCGACGGGGGCATCCTGAACCGCGAACAGCGCGGGAAGTGGGCCTACTATCGACTCGTCCCCGGCGGACTCGACACGCTGGGACGCCTCCTCGCCAGCCCCGCCCTGGCCAATAGCCCGACCACTCCACCTGGTCCAGCGTCCCCGCCAGCCGTTCCGTAGATCTGCGCTTACCGTGCGCGCTCTGGCGCTGTATCCGACCGCGTCGTCCACTGGCCGACGCAAAGGTACTTGTGCTGGCCACCAACAGGTACTCGTGCGTTCATGATCTGTTCACCTGGCCGATCTTCCATGGTGACGTTGGCGAAGGGCCAACGGTCCGGTCACGGCGGCGCCTGCATTGAAGCGGAGCTCCTAGCAGCGGACAGCGATGAAAGGATCATCGAAGGTGTCACAGCGTACTTTGAAGTTGGCCGGGGCAGCAGTCGTGATTGCCAGCTCCGTGCTGTTGTCGGCCTGCGGCGGCCAGAATCAGACAAGTGGCTCCGGTGAAGGACCAGGGAGCGAGCTGTCCGGGTCGGTCGTGGTCGACGGTTCGTCCACCGTGGCTCCGCTTACCGAAGCCGCGGCGAGCCTGTTCCGCGACGAGCAGCCTGGTGTGAACGTGTCGGTCGCGACGTCCGGCACGGGTGGCGGGTTCAAGAAGTTCTGCGCCGGCGAGACCGACATCTCCGACGCCTCTCGTGCCATCAAGGACGAGGAGAAGGCCGAGTGCGAGAAGAACGGCATCGCCTTCACCGAGGTGATCGTCGCCAATGACGGCCTTTCGGTGGTGGTGAACCCGGAGAACACCTGGGCCAACTGCCTGACGACGGCTCAGCTGAAGAAGATGTGGAGCCCGGAGTCGGAGGGCAAGGTCCTGAACTGGAACCAGATCGACCCGTCCTTCCCGGACCAGAAGCTCACCCTGTTCGGCGCCGGCACCGACTCCGGCACCTTCGACTACTTCACCGA
>DASQUF010000065.1:0-6861 GCA_035641435.1 Propionibacteriaceae bacterium
GGTCCGCGGGTACCAGCCCGGCCGGTTCTCGTTCAACGTCAAGGGTGGGCGCTGCGAGAACTGCACCGGCGACGGCACGATCAAGATCGAGATGAACTTCCTGCCCGACGTGTACGTGCCCTGCGAGGTCTGCCACGGCGCGCGGTACAACCGGGAGACCCTCGAGGTGCACTACAAGGGCAAGTCCATCTCCGAGATTCTCGACCTGTCGATCGAGGAGGCGGCGGACTTCTTCGCCGCCATCCCGGCGATCAACCGACACCTCAAGACCCTGGTCGAGGTCGGCCTGGGCTACGTCCGGCTCGGCCAGCCGGCGCCCACCCTGTCCGGCGGCGAGGCGCAACGGGTGAAGCTGGCCAGCGAGCTGCAGAAGCGCTCCACCGGCCGCACGCTGTACGTGCTGGACGAGCCGACCACCGGGCTGCACTTCGAGGACATCCACAAGCTGCTCGGCGTGCTCGGCCGGCTGGTCGACGCCGGCAACACGGTGGTGGTGATCGAGCACAACCTGGACGTCATCAAGACCGCCGACTGGCTGATCGACATGGGTCCGGAGGGTGGGTCACGGGGTGGCCAGGTGATCGCCGAAGGGACACCGGAGCAGATCGCCACCCACCCCGACTCCCACACCGGGACGTTCCTGCGGCCGATCCTGGACGGCCGTGGGGTGCCGGTCGGAGCGGCTCAGCCAGAGCTGGTGGCCGCGAACGGCCAGACGACCGTGACCAATCGCGGCCACGGGGCGGATGGCTCGAAGCCGGGCGCCAAGAAGGCAACCGCGCGCAAGACCACGGCCAAGAAGGCCACGGGCCCGCGGGTCCCGGCGCGGGCGGCCAGTTGACCGCACAGCAAGACACTTCGTTCATGCTCGAACCCAACGCGCGCCTGTCGCGTCTAGACGACTGAGCGCGGGCCGCTCCCGGCATGAGGTCTGGTTACCGGCCCCGCTCGCCAACCGACTTCCGGCCCTCAGCAAGGGAGGCTCCATGCCCGATCGCTCCGCCCCCACGACCGAGCCGACCGCGACGACGCGGCGCACCGTTCTCCGCGCTGCCGGCCTGGCTGCGCTGACCGGCGGCGGCGTGGCCGTCCTGGGCGCCTGTGCGTCCGATGGGCAGGCCGGGACTCCAACCAGCTCGGCGCCGGCCACGTCTGCCTCCTCGGCCCCGGCCACCAGCCCGGCCCCGGCCGAGTCGCCGTCGGCCTCCGCCTCGGCTTCGGCCTCGGCCAGCAAGTCCGCCGCGCCCAGCGGGCCGGGCGTGGCCACCTCCAAGATCCCGGTCGGCGGTGGGGTGATCCTCGACGACGCGGACTACGTGATCACCCAGCCGACCAAGGGAGAGTTCAGGGCGTTCGGCAAGATCTGCACCCACCAGAACTGCCCGGTCACCGCGATCGACGGCGGAACGATCAACTGTTCATGCCACGGCAGCAAGTTCTCCATCAAGGACGGCAGCGTCACCGTGGGTCCGGCGACCCGGCCGCTGCCCGAGGCGGACGTCACCGTCGCCGGCTCCCAGGTGGTCGTCACCGCCTGACCGCCATCCTCGGCTGCAACTTGAGGGTTGCAGAGCCACCTGTTGTGTGCAACATTTGGGTTGCATAGACCGTCGACAGGAGGGTGGCCATGGACGACGAACTCGACCGGATCGATCGACAGATCGACATCGATGCGAGCGCTGAACGGGTGTGGGATCTGGTCGCCCGGCCAGGCTGGTACATCAACCAAGGCACGGTGGTCAGTAACCCGGTGCTGGAGGGGGACGGCGCCGTCACCGTGCTGCGCCACCCGGAGTACGGCGACTGGCGCTTCCGCACCATCACGCTGGATCGGCCGCGGTACGCGGCGTTCCGCTGGCTCGGTGACAACGACCAGTCCACGCTGGTCGAGTTCTGGATCACCGACCGGAACGGAGCCGGGGTGACTCTTCGGGTAGTGGAGAGCGGTTTCATCCGCCTGGGTGACGCGGACTGGATGGAACGACGAAAGGAGAACATCGAGGGCTGGAGGTCCGAGCTGGCGGCGGCCGCTGCGTACGCCAACCCGAAGGAGGTGCACCGGGCCGTCGACGTGGCTGCGCCACCGGAGCGCGTGTGGCCGCTGCTGACCACCGCCGAAGGGCTCGCGACGTGGTACGCCTTCGACGGCGCGACCGTCGATCCGCGGACCGGGGGAGCGCTGTCGTTCACCTGGGCCGAGCACGGCACCTACCGCGGCCGGGTCGAGGAGGTCGACCGACCGAGGACGTTCGCATTCCGGCTGGCCGCGACGCCGGACACCGACCCGACCGACGGCGGCAGCACCCTGGTCACGATCACGGTCGAGTCGGCCGGAGACGGCAGCACGGTGATCGTCCGGCACCTCGGGTTCGACCGGCTCGACCACCGCCTCGGCGAGGCGTCCGCTCTGGCCGCGGCCGAGGTGGCGGGCTGGGAGGGCGGCCTCGGGCTGCTGGCCCAGGTCGCGGCCGGCGCCGGCGTACCGATGTGATGACGGAGACCCTCAGCCCCGTCTTCGCCGCGCTGGGTGACGAGACGCGTTGGCGGATCCTGGTGAGGCTGTCCGAGCGTCCGTCGTCGGCCAGCCGGTTGGCGCCCGACCTCCCGATCAGCCGGCAGGCGATCGTCAAGCACCTGGAGGTGCTGCGGGCGGTCGGCCTGGTGGAGGTCGAGCAGCGGGGCCGGGAGATGGTCTACTTCGCCGTCGGCGCCCGGCTGAGCACCCTGGCCCGGGAGCTGGAACGGATCGGCCGGGCCTGGGACGCCCGGCTGCTGCAGATCAAGACCCTCGCCGAGCAGCCCACGCCGCCGGCGTAGCAACCGTGCAGTAACGACGAGCAACGGCAACGATGCCCGGCCCGGATGCGTTGTCACAGCTACACACTCCCGCCAGCGGGCCTTGTGTCGGGGCCCGCATCTACGCTGTGGGCGTGCCTTCCACCGCGACCCGGGGCGGCCCGGCGTACCGGCCGGCGCCGGGGTCGATCCCGGACCAGCCGGGGGTGTACCGCTTCTCCGACGCCTCGGGCCGGGTCATCTACGTGGGCAAGGCCAAGAGCCTCCGGTCGCGGCTGAACTCCTACTTCGCCGACCCGGCGAACCTGCTCAGCCGGACCCGCTCCATGGTCAGCAGCGCGGCCAAGGTCGACTGGACTGTGGTGCAGACCGAGGTCGAGGCGCTGCAGCTGGAGTACTCCTGGATCAAGGAGTTCGACCCGCGGTTCAACATCAAGTACCGGGACGACAAGTCCTACCCGTGGCTGGCCGTCACGCTGTCCGAGGAGTATCCCCGGGTGATGGTCGGCCGCGGGCCGAAGCGCAAGGGCACCCGCTACTTCGGCCCCTACTCCCACGCCTGGGCCATCCGGGAGACCGTCGACCTGCTGCTCCGGGTGTTCCCGATGCGGTCCTGCCGGCCTGGGGTGTTCAAGAACCACCGCCAGCTCGGTCGGCCGTGCCTGCTCGGCTACATCGGCAAGTGCTCCGCCCCCTGCGTCGGCCGGGTCGACGCCGAGGAGCACCGGGCGATTGTCGACGACTTCGTCTCCTTCGTCTCCGGACAGGCCGCGCCGATGCTCCGGAAGATGGACCGCGAGATGCGGGCGGCCAGCGACGCGCAGGAGTACGAGCTGGCCGCTCGGATCCGCGATGACATCGGCGCCCTGCAGCGGGCCATGGAGCAGAACGCGGTGGTCTTCCGGGACGGGACCGACGCTGATGTGATCGCCCTGGCCGAGGACCCGCTGGAGGTAGCCGTGCAGATCTTCCACGTCCGCGGGGGCCGGATCCGCGGCCAACGGGGCTGGGTGGCCGACCGCTTCGACGACTCCGGCAGCGAGACGCTGGTGGAGCAGTTCCTGCTCCAGCTCTATGGCGACGCCGACCCGACCACGACCGACCGCGACGCGGTGCCCCGGGAGATCCTGGTCCCGGTGCTCCCGTCGTCTCGCGACTCGCTGACCCGGATGCTGTCCGAGCGGCGCGGCGCCCACGTCGACATCCGGGTGCCGCAGCGGGGCGACAAGCGGGCGCTGATGGAGACCGTGGCCCGCAACGCCGGCGAGACCCTGGTCAAGCACAAGACGACCCGGGCCGGCGACCTGTCGACCCGCAACCGGGCCCTGGAGGAGATCCAGGAGGCGCTGGAGCTGGACGCTCCGCCGCTGCGGATGGAGTGCTTCGACATCTCGAACCTGCAGGGCACCGAGGTGGTGGCCTCGATGGTGGTGTTCGAGGACGGCCTGCCCCGCAAGAGCGAGTACCGCCGCTTTCTCATCCGCGGCGTGGACGGCCAGAACGACGTCGCGGCGATCCACGAGGTGATCACCCGACGGTTCCGCCGGCTGCTCGACGACCGCACCCCGACCGACCGGGATCCCTCGGAGGGCCCGCTGTTGATCAACCCGGTGACCGGCGCGCCGCGTAGGTTCGCGTACGCCCCGTCGCTGGTGGTCGTCGACGGCGGCCCGCCCCAGGTGGCCGCGGCGGCGAAAGCCATGGACGAGCTCGGGGTCTCCGACGTCGCCCTGTGTGGCCTGGCCAAGCGGCTGGAGGAGGTCTGGCTGCCCGATGCCGACGAGCCAGTGATCCTGCCCCGGAGCAGTGAGGGCCTCTACCTGCTGCAGCGGATCCGGGACGAGGCCCACCGGTTCGCCATCACCCACCACCGCGCCCGGCGCAGCAAGTCGATGGTCGAGTCGCTGCTGGACCAGGTCCCTGGGCTGGGGGAGGTGCGGCGCAAGGCGCTGATCACCTACTTCGGCTCCCTGAAGAAGCTGCGCGCCGCCAGTGTGGAGGAGATTGCGGCCGTGCCGGGGTTCGGCCTCAAGCTGGCCGCGGCGATCAAGGAGGCACTGGACGCCAAGCCACGGGGAGAGGCGATCGACATGGCTACCGGCGAAGTCCTTCCCGATGCCGGATAATCCCGCTGTGACCACCGAACCGGTCGAGGAGCCGACCAAGCCGTTGCGGCTGGTTGTGGTGACGGGCATGTCCGGCGCCGGCCGGTCCACCGCGGCCCATAGCCTCGAGGACCTCGGCTGGTACGTGATCGACAACCTGCCGCCGAGCCTGCTGGTCCAGGTGTGCGCCCAGGCTCGGCAGGTCGACCTGAACCGGGTCGCCGTCGTGCTGGACGTCCGCACCCGGGAGTTCTTCGAACAGCTGCCGACGATGTTCTCCGACCTGAGCGCCCTCGGCACGCTGCCGGAGATCCTGTTCCTGGAGGCGAGTGACGACATCATCGTCCGGCGTCAGGAGTCGGTGCGCCGACCCCACCCGCTGCAGGGGGACGGCCGGCTGATGGACGGAATCGCCCGGGAGCGCGAGACCCTGGCCACGCTCCGCGCCGCCGCCGACCTGGTGATCGACACCTCGTCGCTCAACATCCACCAGCTCCGCACCCGGGTCAGCCACGCGTACGGTGGCACCAGCGACGACTCGCTCCGAGTCACCCTGCTGTCCTTCGGGTTCAAGAACGGGCTGCCCATCGACGCCGACATGGTGTTCGACGTGCGCTTCCTGCCCAACCCGCACTGGGTGCCCGAGCTGCGGCCGCAGACCGGGCTGAGCAAGCCGGTCAGCGAGTACGTGATGCAGCAGCCGGGAGCCGCGCCCTTCCTGGTCGCCGTGCTGCAGGTGATCGAATCGGTGTCGTCGGGCTACGTACGCGAGGGCAAGCGGTTCGTCACCATCGGGATCGGCTGCACCGGCGGCAAGCACCGCAGCACCGCGATCGCCGAGGAGCTGGCGCACCGGCTGCGGGCGACGGGGATGCCCACCACCGTGCTGCACCGCGACCTGGGCCGGGAGTGAGCACGCCCGCCCGCGGCCGCCGGACCGGCAACGTGCGGACCCGCCGGCTGCCCCGGGTGGTCGCCTTCGGCGGAGGCCACGGCCTGGCCACGTCCCTGACCGCGCTGCGCCGGATCACCGACCGGCTGACCGCGGTCGTCACCGTCGCCGACGATGGCGGGTCCTCCGGCCGCATCCGGGCTGAGCTGAACTGCCTGCCGCCGGGCGACCTGCGGATGGCTCTGGCCGCGCTCTGTGGTGACGACGAGTCCGGCCGGACCTGGGCGGACGTGCTGCAGTACCGCTTCGACGGCGATGGCGCACTGAGCGGCCATGCCATCGGCAACCTGCTGATCGCCGGGCTGTGGGAGCGGTTGGGCGACCCGGTCGCCGGGCTGAACATGGTCGCCCGGCTGCTCGGTGCGGAGGGCCGCGTACTCCCCATGGCCTCCGTGCCGTTGGAGATCGAGGCCGACGTGATCGGGGTCGACCCCACCCGGCCGGACGAGATCTCCCAGGTCCGCGGCCAGGCCAACGTGGCCACGACCCCGGGTGAGGTGTCAGCGGTCCGGCTCACCCCGACGGACCCGCCGGCCTGTGCCGAGTCGGTGGAGGTGGTGCTGGAGGCGGACTGGATCGTGCTCGGCCCCGGCTCGTGGTTCACCTCGGTCATCCCGCATCTGCTGGTGCCCAGGCTGGCCTCCGCCATCCACGGCACGGCGGCCCGACGGATCCTGGCCTTGAACCTCGTCCCGGCGTACGAGACCGCCGGCTTCTCCGCGGCCAAGCACATCGAGCTGCTGGCCGAGCACGCTCCCGACCTCCGGCTGGATGTGGTGCTGGCTGACAGCCGGTTCGCCGCCGACGACCCTCACCTGCCGGCCTGGGCCGACTCGCTCGGCGCCCGCCTGGTGGTAGCCGATCTGGCTGCCCGGGACGGCTCCGCCCGGCACGACCCGCTGCGGCTGGCGTCCGCGTACGCGGAGGTCATGGGAATCTAGGCTTGTGCGGGGGTTCACGGAGGTCGTCCCCCGGCTGGTGAATCTGAGCGACGCCAGAACTGAGTGG
>DASQUF010000066.1:0-2423 GCA_035641435.1 Propionibacteriaceae bacterium
CCGGTCAGCGAGGCTACAAGCCGACGGAAGGTGCTTACCAGTCGCATCCGTCGCTACCTAGCACCGCGCGTGCTTTATGACGGCTACGGGTGGGGGCGATGATAGACGTGTGCCTAACACGACGGCGTCGGCATGTCGGCGATGGGCGCCCCCAGCAGGATTCGAACCTGCGACACAGGGTTTAGGAATGCCGCCGTCCGCGACATAGCAGGCCCCTCCAGGCGTCGGGAGTCTGCCCGCGAACCCCTCTAGCCACCTCATTTCCGCCTGGTTGACGCAATTTCGCGTCACGATTGATGTCACGCGAACGAAGCGGTACTGGCTGCCGCGGCCGCCGGCCGGAACACCGCCTGCACGTCTCGCCCGTGCGGCTCGGCCGCAGATCCTCCTCCTGTTGTCCACGGCGACGTTTCCGCGGTCCGCTGCTGTGAGCCAGCCGGCCGGCTCGGCCAGCCGCCGCCAGCATCCTCGCCGCTTCTTCGCCCGCGCCGCGGTGTTGCCCCTGGCGGCATCATGTGCTGATCGGTCGGTCGGGCACCTGCCTGCTGTAGAACTGGCGGATGTCATCGACGAGGAGGTCGGGGGCCTGATGGGCGGCGTAGTGACCACCCCGACCGTAGATGTTCCAGGACCGGATGTTCGTGTGGTCGCGTTCGGCGTACGCCCGGATGGCCTGGATGTCGTCCGGGAATTGGGCGAGGGCGAGGGGCACAGTGGTCGGACCGGCGGGCGGTTGCTGTCGGCCGTGGTCGGCATAGATCCGGATCGCCGAAGCGGCTGTGCCGGTCAGCCAGTAGATCGAGACGTGGGTGAGCAACGTGTCCGGGTCGAGGTCGCCCATCACCTGACTGTTCCAGGCGAGCAGTCCGATCGGTGAGTCGGTGAGCGCGTACCCGAGGGTGGCCGGCTGTTGCGCGTGGGCGTGCGCGTAGGAGCTCGCGTGGCGCTGTAGGTGCCGGAGCCCGTCGAGCGCGGCTCGGTCTGCTGGCGCCAGGTCGCCGAGGTCGGGCTCGACGCTCGGTGGGTAGCTCAGCCACTCCCCGTCGGGAAACGAGAACAGCTGGGTCACGTGCACGCCGACGACGGCCTCCGGGGCGACCCGGCCCAGTTCCGGGGAGATGTGCGATCCCCAGTCGTTGCCGACCGCGCCGTAGCGCCCGTAGCCGAGCCGCTTCATCAGGGCCGCCCAGGTCCGGGCGATCCGTCGCGGCCCCCAGCCAGCGTCCCGGGTCGGACCCGACCAGGCGAACCCGGGCAGCGAAGGGATGACCAGGTCGAACGCGGTCCGAGGGTCGAGGCCGTGCCGGCGCGGCTCGGTCAACGGCCCGATCACATCCAGGAACTCCGCCACTGACCCCGGCCAGCCGTGGCTGAGGATCAGAGGCAGGGCCTCCCTCTCGGGCGAGCGGACATGCATGAAGTGCACGTCGGCCCCGTCGATCGTGGTGCGGAACTGCGGGTAGAGGTTGAGTCGCTCCTCCCAGGCGCGCCAGTCATACCCATCGCGCCAGTACTCTGCCAGCTCCCGGACCCGAGCGGCGGCGACGCCGTAGCGTCCGGTGTCGTCGGCGGGTGCAGCCGGCCAACGGAGCCGCGCCAACCGTTCTCGGAGGTCGGCGAGGTCGTGATCCGGAACACTGATCGTGAAGGGGCTGATCGCCCCGGACTCCAGCATGGGTGGTCTCCTCCCGTAGTCAGACGCCAGCACTCAGACCGGCCGGCGCAGCCGATCCGGCCGGACTCGGCGTTGCTGCGATAGTGGATGGCTGGTACGCGACGCAGCCGCACGGCGGCTCTTCCGCTCGGCACGGCGGCGCAGATCCACGAGTCGGGCCCCCGCAGCGTCCGCATTGGTGTGGTCGAGGTCGCTAGTGACGCGCAGTAGGTACCGCATGTTGAATCCCTCTACTTGTTGGTTTGGGGGTTGTCTCGCGAGCGCTATAGCCGTACGACGCACCAAACCCCCCGAATCCGACAACCCCGCGAAAGAACCCGGACCCCGCCTCGGTAGGTCGTGGCGAGTTTGTCGTAGCGGGTGGCGAGCCCGCGCCATTGCTTGTGGTCGTTGAACGATCGTTCGATGACGTTACGAGACTTGTATGTGTCGGCGTCGAAGTCCGGGGGCCGGCCGCCAGCCGAGCCGCGCCGTCGTCTGTGGGCGATCTGATCGTCGGGCTGAGGGATCACGGTCTTGATCCGCCGGGCGGCGCAGCACTTCGCCGTTGCCGGCTGAGGAGTAGGCCTTGTCGCCGATCACCGCATCGGGTCGGGTTCGGGCCCGACCACCATGCAGGCGGGCCACGGCCAGATCGGCGAGCAGCATCTTCAACATAGAAGAATCCCCTGCCTGCCCGGCAGCACGAGTGGAACTCCACCATTACCCGCGACTTGACCCTGACCTCCGACAGCGTTCGTTCCGCGCT
>DASQUF010000067.1:0-5701 GCA_035641435.1 Propionibacteriaceae bacterium
GAACCCTCGGCCAAGGAGTGCAGGAGCACCGGACGAATGGACGACGCCGTGACCGAGTTCGAGCACGTCGTTTGTGGCTCGGTCGTGTTCGACCAATGAAGTGCACCCTGGGCGGGCGATCAGCGAGCAACGCATCACGAAGGAGCGCAACGCCGTTCGCTGATGGACGGTTGAGTCGGTGGACGCCTGCGGCAGCAGGTGCTGGTGCCATGGCTGCGTCAGTCCGGGCCCAGATCCTGCTTCTCTGTCACTGGCAACGAGGGCTGTGGAGGTTCAGAGACGAGTCCCCCACCGAGTGGTGTAGTTCCTGAGGCTTGCCGGCGTGTCGTTCGGGGTGCAGTCTCAGAAACGGTCGATCGGTACGACCCGATCGTCTCCGATTGCTGCTGCAGAGGGGAATCCGAACTTGCTGTCGACGACCAGCAGCTGCCCGCGCGCGATCTTGGCTGTGGTGAACGTGCGATCTGCCGGGGTCGGTAGGACGTCGCGGACCTCGGCGCTGGTCCAGTCGCCCGACAGGCGCAGTTTGGTGATCTGGCGGCTGAAGTTCTGCACGACATACAGATGGTGGCCACGCAGCACAATCCCGTCGGCATTGACCAGGGGCGAGCCTTCCACCGCCACCTCGATGATGGCCTTTGTGGCAAGGTCGATGCGCCAGAGCTGTCCGGTCGAGCCCTGCGTCGTCAGCAGGTAGCGACCGTTGGGTGTGCCGACAATGCCACCCAGATCGAAGTCAGTGAGCGAAGGCGTGTAGGTGATGGTGTCGCTGACATCCCGCCACAACTCGATCACCCAGTCGCCCCCGCGCTGGGTCACCCGCCAGATACGCGGCAAGCTGGAGTCGGTGACATAGGCGGCGCCGTCCCTCCCCACCCACACGTCGTTCAGGAACGAGCCCGCCTCGCCGGTCGGCAACTCTGCCAGCAGCGTCCCGGAAGCGTCGAACACCCTCACTTCTGCGGAGGGCCCACCCGCAACGTAAACCCGCCCGGCGTCGTCGACGTCGATGCCGCGGCCGTTATCGCCGGTGCGCGGGCCTACCCAGACTTCAAGCTGCTGCTGACCGAGCTCGCCGCGGTAGATGGTGCCGTCGCGGTTGGTCGCGCTGACATAGAACACCCCCCGCTTCTGGTCGACCCCGATCCCCTCCAGGAAAACGCCCGCTTCCGGCAAGTCGTACGCCTGTTCACGTGGGCTCTCCGCGGCAGCCGAGCCGGTATGCATGGCAGCACCCAGCAGACCGATAAGCGCCGCGACAAGGAATTTACGCATCGATACATCCCCTCCCCGGTACGGGACGCGTGTCGTTCGGCACTCCGTCACCAATGCGGGCCAACCGTAACAGCCCAGCGGGAGCAGCATGGCTGACTCCAACGCCTATTTCGGGGATCAGGACAGGCCTGCCGAGCCCTGGAGCAGGCCGGTGAAGGAATCTAGGTGGCTGGCATCGGAAGCTCAGCCGATCCACCTCTGGTTAGCCTTAGGGATCCGATCGGGTGAAGGTCCACGGTCGCGCCCTTCGCGTGGGCCACTGCCATCACGTGCCCCGGCCACGGCACCGGAAAGAGACGCACCACGAGGCCCACGCCGCTACCAGCTTTGAACCTGGCCTCCTTTCGGGTCCACGACTCGACGATGGCTCGGGAGCTCCGGATGCGCTCCACATCAATGCCTACCGGGCCATCGTCGGCCATGGCGAAGGCGACGAGAAGGCCGGCATGGGCCACGGACAGCTGTAACGATGACCCTGGTACGCGGGGGCGGCCGTGCCATCCCCCGCAGTTATCGCACTCCCGGTCGACCGGTACGTCTTCCGGCCGGATTCCCAGCTCCTGTCCGACGGCGGAGCGGAGCATCGCCGCGCCCAACAGGAATCGGGCCTGGTCCGCCTGGCTTTCGTAACTCTGGAACCGGTCCATCTCCCGCGGATCCAGCCAACGGCGCAGGCTCAGGTCGGCCTTGGCCAGGGTTGCAACCCATACGCGAACCGATGGCGGCGCCGGATTGTCCACGACCACCACCTTAGGTTAGCCTCACCGATGTGTCGCTACTGAGTGCGCCGCCGAGAACGGGCCTGCGGATCCAGTCGCTGACCGCCGATCCCGACCAGCTGGCCCTTCTCGACGCCGACGACGCCTCGCGCTCGCTCACCCACGGTCAGCTCGCAGTCCGGGTCGCCGAAGTCGCCGCAACGCTGCCGGACATCAGCACCGGCCGCCGCCTGGTGCACCTGCCGCTGACCGCCGACCCGGTGGCTGTGACTGCGTATCTCGCTGTACTGCTCGCCGGGCACGTTCCGCTGGTCACCCCCGAGTGCAGGGACACCGTGGCCGACCACTATCGGCCGGACCTGCGGCTCACGTCCGATGGCCGCTTCCAGTCCGTCTCGAGCGAGGCGCAGCACCTGCTCCATCCGGACCTCGCGCTGCTGATGAGCACGTCAGGGAGCACGGGATCGCCCAAGCTGGTGCGGCTCAGCCACGAGAACGTGCTGAGCAACGCGCAGGCGATCGTCTCGGCTCTGGGAGTGACCCCGGCCGACCGGGCCATCACCTCGTTGCCGCTGCACTACTGCTACGGCCTCTCGGTGCTCCATACGCAGCTGGTTGCCGGCGGCACGGTGGTGCTGCGCCAGCGGTCCTTCGCCGAACCCGACGTACGGGACGTGCTTGCGCGGTTCGGCGTCTCGATACTGGCGGCGACGCCCTACCTGATCGACCTGCTGGACGTCCAGGGCGTACTGACGGCTGACCTTCCCGATCTCCGGCTTGTGACGCAGGCGGGCGGAGCGCTGCCCGCCCACCGGGTCCGGGACGTCGCGGCACTCGGGCAGGCGCGCGGTTGGTGCCTCGCCGTGATGTACGGCCAGACGGAGGCCACCGCCCGGATGGCGGTGCTGCCGCCGGCGTACGTGAGACGGTATCCGGACGCCGTCGGCTGGCCGGTCGCCGGGTCGTCCTTCTCCCTGGACATGACGGTTCCGGAAGCGACGGGTGGGCCGGACCCGGTGGGTGAGCTGGTCTTCTCCGGCCCCGGCGTGATGCTGGGGTACGCCGAGAGTCCCGACGACCTGGCGCTGGGACGGATGCAGGATGAGCTGCGAACCGGCGACCTCGCCCGGATCGGCGACGACGGGCTGGTGCGCATCGTCGGCCGGCGCTCCGACTGGACCAAGGTGATGGGCATCCGGATCGACCTCGGCCAGGTCGAGCGCCGACTCCGCGACGCCGGTTGGGAGACCTGCGTCACCGGAGCCGACCGACAGCTGCAGGTCACCTACCGCGCGAACGACCGGCGCGACGCGGCCCGCGTGGTCGACGTGGCGTCGACCCTATCGGGGCTGGGACCCAGCGTCATCTCGGTAGCGACCGTCCTCGAGCTGCCGCGGCTCAGCAGCGGCAAGCTCGACCGGCCGGCCTGCGCCGCCCGGCACCGTACGCCCCCACCGCGGCCGGTCCGCGAACGGCTGGGGCGGGGTCGCGAGCCGGCCGACCTGACGTCGGTGGTTGCCGCCATCGGTCCCCTGGTGGGACGAGAGTCGGTGAACCCGGACCGGTCGTTCGTCCAGTTGGGTGGCGACTCGTTCTCCCACGTCCAGGCCTCCCTGCGCCTCGGGCGGCTGCTGGGGGACCTTCCGGTGGACTGGCACCATCGACCGTTGCGCGAGCTGCCCAACCTGGCGCAGCGGCGGTCCCGCCGGGGTTCCGGGCAACGGGTGGAGACGAACGTGCTCCTCCGCGCGCTGGCCGTGATCATGATCTGCGGCAGCCACGTCGGACTGTTCCCGCTGGCCGGGGGAGCTCACGTGCTCCTCGCCGTGGCCGGGTTCAACGTCGGCCGATACGTGCTCACCGCCGGGTCCACGAGGGAGCGCTGGCGGCGCACCGCCCGGTCGGCCGTCGCCATCGTGGTTCCCACCGTGCTGGTCGCGCTCGCCATGGTGGTCTTCGGGAGCGCCCACTGGTCCAGCGTCGTGATGCTGCACTGGGCCGTACGCCCGACGGCGGGCAACATCTTCTGGTTCGTCGAGGCGCTGCTGGTCCTGATGCTGATCACCACGGCGCTGCTCTCCGTCCCTCGGCTCCGGAAGGCGTACGCGGCTGACCCGTGGCGGCTGGCATTCCTCGCGACGGTCGTGCTGCTCGTCCCGCGATACCTGGTCGTCGGCCTCGTCGAGGGCTCGGTGCGTGGGATGCCGTTGACGGTCGGCTGGTTGTTCACCGCCGGGCTCGCGACGGCCACCGCGCGCACCCGGTCCCAGAAGCTGCTCACGTTCACGGTGGCGCTCGTGGCCACCATCGGGTTCTTCCCGGCCGCCGAGCGCAACCTGGTGATCATGGCCGGACTGGCCCTGCTCGCCCTGGTGCCCTTCGTCGTCGTCCCGCGGCTGGCGGTGCGCCCGATCGGGGTACTGGCGGCCGCATCGCTGCACGTCTACCTGGTGCAGTTCCAGATGTTCGCCATCTTCCCCAGCGCGGGGCTGAAGTTCGCCGGTGGCATCCTGACGGGTCTCGCGTTCTGGCTGCTCACGGCCGGCTTGCTGCGGCACCTCCAACATCTCGTGCCACTGATGACCGCGAACCCTCCATCATTCAGCAGGCACCTGAGCAACCGAAGGGAAAAAGACCTGTGCGTCGACGCACTTTCCTGACGACCATCGGCTTCGCCGGCGCCGGCGCGTTCGGCCTCTTCGGCTGCCGGGCGAGCAGCGCCGAGGAGTTCGTCGCGGACCCGGAGGCGCTCCAGGTCTACTCCGCCCAGCACCAGAACCTCACCAAGCCCTGGGCCGACGCCTTCACGGCCGCGACCGGGACTCCCGTCCAGATCCGGCAGGGCCAGGACGCCTCGATGGGACATCAGATCATCGCCGAGGGCGACTCCTCGCCCGCCGACGTCTTCCTGACCGAGAACAGCCCCGCGATGACCTTGGTCGAACGGGCCGGGCTGCTGGCCGCGGTGGACCCCGGGACCAGGCAGCAGGTACCGAAGGACGCCGCGCCCTCGTCCAACGCCTGGATCTCGATCGCCGCACGGTCGACCGTGCTCGTCTACAACACCGCCCGGCTGACCAAGGCCGACCTCCCGAAGTCGTTGATGGACCTCAAGAATCCTGAGTGGAAGGACCGCTGGGGCTGCGCAGCGGGCGGTGCGGACTTCCAGTCGATCGTGGCCGGGATGCTCGCCGACCAGGGCGAACCGAAGACCGCCGACTGGCTCGCCGGGCTGAAGGCCAACGCCCGGATCCTGCAGAACAACATCGCCACGATGAAGTCGGTCAACGCCGGCGAGATGGACTGTGGCGTGATCTTCCACTACTACTGGTACCGCGACCAGACCGGAACCAAGGAGGGCAGCGGCAACACCGCCCTGCACTACTTCCGCAACCGCGATCCCGGAGCCTTCGTCTCCCTGTCCGGTGGTGGCGTCCTGGCCTCCGCCGACAAGCCGGCGGAGGCCCAGCAGTTCCTGAGGTTCATCACCGGCGCTGAGGGCCAGCGGGTCCTGGTGGAGTCCCGGTCAATGGAGTACGCCGTCGGCAACGGGGTCGCCTCCGATCCCGCGCTGCCGCCCCTGAAGTCCCTGCAGGCGCCACCCGTTGACCCGTTCACGCTGAACTCGGAGAAGGTCGTCCAGCTGATGACCAGCGCAGGCATCTTGTGACTCTGGTTGCCGACCGCGCCTCAGCACGCGCCGGCCC
>DASQUF010000068.1:0-5630 GCA_035641435.1 Propionibacteriaceae bacterium
GGAGCTGTTCGGTGATCACCGGCGCGGGCACCGGCCGATCGCGGTCCCGGTTGCGCCGCCGGCACAGCGCCGCCGGGGTGTCCAGCACCACCAGCACGGCGGGCAGCCCGGCGGACCGGGCCACCCGCAGGTAGTCCCGGCGCCGCTCCGGGTCCAGGCCGAGCGTGTCGATCACCGTGGTCAGGCCGCGCCGGGTCCGGGCGGTGACGATCTGGTCGAGTAGGTCGAAGGCCTCGGTCGTCGCGTCCAGGTCGGCAGGCCCGCTCCCGACCACCGCCCGCAGCGCGTCGGAGGAGACGATCTCGGTGGCCCGGAACCGGGCGTCCGCCCAGGCCGACTTGCCCGACCCGGCGGCGCCGGCCAGCACCACCACGGCGGGGTCGGGCAGCCGGGGTGCGGTCATTTGGGCGCGCTTCCGGGTGTTGTCGCGCGCGCCGCGGGGGTGCAGGCGGGTCGCCCCCCTTCGGCCTTCATAGGGTGAGTGTCGCAGCAGGCGGGAAGGAGGCAGGCATGAGCGACCGCGGGCCCGTCGAGTGCTGGCTGACCGACATGGACGGCGTCCTGGTCCACGAGGAGCAGGCACTGCCGGGCGGCGCCGATTTCATCGCCGCCTTGCAGGAGCACAACCGGCGCTATCTGGTGCTGACCAACAACTCGATCTTCACCGCCCGCGACCTGCGCGCCCGGCTGCTCGCGAGCGGCATCGACGTGCCCGAGCGCTGCATCTGGACCTCCGCCCTGGCCACCGCCCAGTTCCTGGCCGACCAGAGCACCGGCGGCTCGGCGTACGTGATCGGCGAGGCGGGGCTGACGTCCGCGCTGCACGACATCGGCTTCGTGCTCACCGAGCGTGACCCGGACTACGTGGTGCTCGGGGAGACCCGGACGTACTCCTTCGAGGCCATCACCCGGGCCATCCGGCTGATCGAGCGCGGCGCGCGCTTCATTGCCACCAACCCCGATGTGACCGGACCCTCGCCGGAGGGCCCGCTGCCCGCCACCGGGTCGGTGGCCGCGCTGATCACCCAGGCCACCGGCATCCGGCCGTACTTCATCGGCAAGCCCAACCCGCTGATGATGCGGTCGGCGCTGAACTCCATCGACGCCCACTCCGAGAGCACGGTGATGGTCGGCGACCGGATGGACACCGACGTGATCTCGGGCATCGAGGCCGGGCTGCGGACCATTCTGGTGCTCACGGGATCCACCCGGAAGGAGCAGATCGGGCTCTTCCCGTACCGTCCGACCCGGGTGTTCGACTCGATTGTCGACGTGGTCCCGCTGGTCGGCGACCTCGCGCCGCCCGCCTGACCGGTTACCTCAGTCGAGGATCGGGTCGACGGTGACGCTGAAGTCACCCTTGGTGATCTCCGGGGGCGGAGTGGGCCACGCGTACAGCGCCCAGACCGGTAGCGGCCGGTTCGTCCGGTAGCTCCAGCTCCGCTGGGGCGCGCGGACGGTTCCCGCCGACCGATAGGCGCCGTCGGATGCCGGGGTGACCCGAATCCCGTGGAGCGGTGGCACCTTGGGGAAGAGCACGTCGACGGTTGTGGTGCCCAGGGGGATCTCGCCGAGGACCGTGACCACGGTGACCCGGCGGCCGGGCTCCTCGAGGTGCTTCCGCCAAGCGGCGGGATCCAGGCACAGGCAGACCGAGCCGTCGCGCTGGGTCGGTCCCAGCCGCATCGGGGTCACGCGCCAGGCGTCGTTGCGGGTCAGCTCCGGCAGCAGGCCGGGACCCGGACCGGGCCCCTGGGACAGCACCTCGAGCGACCAGACGACCGACGTCGTGGTGCCGCTGGCCAGCACGGTGTTCACTTCGATGGCGAACCGCTGCCCGCTGGGCAGGGTGAAGCCCGCCGTGCGCGCCGCCGGCCCGGGCGGCTCGACCGGCCGGGCGAGGTCGGTCTTGGCGATCGGCGCCGCCACCTGACCGACCGGCGTGACCGGGATGCGGGAGAAGATCGGCACCGGAGCGACGGACACGTCGATGACCCGCGTGGACTCCGGCAGCTCCGGGTAGGCGACCTGCAGTAGTCGGGACTCGTCGAGGGCCAGGTCCTCCTCAGCCAGCTCGGCCGGGGCACACAGGCAGCGGTTGCTCCCGTCCCGGCTGACCAGCGGCCGGTAGATTCGGCCCGCCCTGGCATCGACCAGCAGCACGTCCCTCGGCTCATAGATGCCCAGACGCAGACCGCCCGGCACGCGCTCGCCGGGAACGCCGCCGGGCGCGCCTAGCGCGGTGACGCTCCAGTCGAGGACGGTGCCGCCCGGCACCCGGCGTACGCCGTGGATGGCGAACCGGACGGAGATGTCCGGCGGGTCCACGGTCGTCCAGGTGGCCTCGCCGAGCACCGGAATGGCCGCGCCGCTCTCCGGGGTGTCAGCCGAAAGCCCGGCCTCCGGCGACTCCGCGGCGGGCCCGCGACCGAACAGGCCCGGCTCGTCCTCGTTGTAGCTGCACCCAGCCAACAGGGCCAGGACCAGGAGCGCGGCGGCCAGTCGAGGTCTGCGGGTCGCACCAGCCCCCATGGGGGGATGCTACGCCGGTGACGAATTGGGCGCCGGCGTACGCGGCATGATCGCGACCGCCACCAGGAGCACGACGGCGACCACCGCCGACGCGACGAACACCAGATGCAGGGCCGAGTGCAGCGCCTCGGGCGGGATGCTGGCCGCGGTGGTGGCGTGGCCGCCGATCCGGGTACTGAGCGATGCGTTGGCGATTGCGCCGAAGACGGCGATGCCCAGGGCGCTGCCGATGGAGCGGGCGAAGACGTTCGTCCCGGTGACCACCCCGCGCTGCGCCCAGTCCACCGCGGACTGGGCGGCGATCAGGGTGGGCGCTGCTGACAGGCCGAGACCCAGGCCGACCACGAAGCAGGTGGCCGCCAGCTGCCAGACCGAGCTCTGCGGCGAGATGAGCCAGAGCATCACGGCGCCGCCGACCAGGATCACCGCCCCGATCAGAGCGGTCGCCCGGAAGCCGATCCGGAGGTAGATCCGCCCGGCGTTGGACGCGGCCAGCGGCCAGCCGAGGGTGAGGGCCGCGACGGCGAAACCGCCCACCAGCGCGCTGGTGCCGAGCACGCCCTGGGCGTACAGCGGGATGTAGGAGACCAGGCCGATCAGCATCACGCCGACCGCGAGCGAGGCCAGGTTGGTCGAGTTGAGCAGCCGGCTCCGGAACAGCCAACCGGGCAGCACCGGCTCCGCGGCGCGACGCTCGACCACGGCGAAGCCGGCCAGCAGCGCGGCGGAGAGGACGAACAGGACCACGCTCGGGGCCGAGGACCAGGCCCAGGCGACTCCGCCCTGGAGCAGCGCGAGGATCAGCAGCGAGCTGCCCGCGGTCAGCAGGCCGGCGCCGGCGAGGTCGAGCTTCGGGCGGGTCCGCTCGACCTGCTCGGTGTACCGGCGGACCAGGAACCAGGCGGCGACGGCCCCCAGCGGGATGTTGATGAAGAAGATCCAGCGCCAGTCGGCGAAGTCGACGAACAGTCCACCCAGCGTCGGACCGACCACCGCCGACATGGCCCAGACGCTGGCGACGTAGCCCTGCACCTTGGCCCGCTCCTGCACGGTGTAGAGGTCGCCGATGATCGTCATGGACATCGGCATCACCGCCCCCGCACCCAGGCCCTGGACCGCCCGGAAGGCGATCAGCGCCGGCATGCTCCAGGCGAGGCCGCAGCCGATCGAGCCGAGAACGAAGGCGCCGACCCCGATCAACATGATCGGCTTGCGCCCGATCAGGTCGGAGAGCTTGGCGAAGATCGGGATCGACACCGCCTGGGCCAGCAGGAAGATCGAGAACAACCAGGGGAACTGGGCGAACCCGCCCAGGTCGTCGACGATGGAGGGGACGGCCGTGGCCAGGATGGTCGAGTCGAGGGCCACCAGGGCAACGCTGAGCATCACCGAGGCCAGGATGGGCCCGCGCTCGGATCGGAGGCCTACGTCGGCACGGCTGATCGTCTCCTGGGCCACGTAGAGCAGCAACTCCCCGGGAACCGGATCCTATTCCCGGCCGACAGATGTCCTCGACCGTGAGCCGTGGCGGGTAACCCACCGTGCGCGGTGAGCGGGCTCCGGGTCGCTCGCGTCGGAAGCTCCACAGCAGGCCCGAACGCCTCGTAGTTCACATCGCCCTCGGTCCCGGCGGGCTGGGAGACCGGGCCGGGCCGGTGCGACAAACTGCGGACGGGCCGCCTGAGGTGGTCAGCCGGATCCGAGAGCGGTCAGCCGTGACATCGCGACCGGATCGCTCACGCAGATTCTGCTTGGGGCCGAGGTGCAGCTGTTTGCACTCGGGTGGTGCGAGTGCTAAAACTTGATTAGCACTCTCGGCATGAGAGTGCCACCTTCCCAGCCGGTGAGGCTCCGATGAGCCGTCCGTCGCGGGCACCGCTGGAGGAGCCATCCATTGACTAGAGGACACCATGCCAAAACTGATTCAGTTCAACACTGAGGCGCGGCGCAACCTCGAGCGTGGGATGAACACCCTCGCCGATGCCGTCAAGGTGACCCTTGGACCCAAGGGCCGCAACGTCGTGCTGGAGAAGAAGTGGGGTGCACCGACCATCACCAACGATGGTGTGAGCATCGCCAAGGAGATCGAGCTCGAGGACCCGTACGAGAAGATCGGCGCCGAGCTCGTCAAGGAAGTAGCCAAGAAGACCGACGACGTGGCGGGCGACGGCACCACCACGGCGACCGTGCTGGCTCAGGCGATGGTCCGCGAGGGCCTGCGTAACGTCACGGCCGGCGCCAACCCGATGAGCCTGAAGAGGGGCATCGAGAAGGCCGTGGCCGCCATCGTCGAGGAGCTGGCCAGCAGCGCCAAGGACGTGGAGACCAAGGAGCAGATCGCCGCCACCGCGTCGATCTCCGCCGGGGATCCCCAGGTCGGCGAGATCATCGCCGAGGCGATGGACAAGGTCGGCAAGGAAGGCGTCATCACCGTCGACGAGTCGAACACCTTCGGCCTGGAGCTCGAGCTCACCGAGGGCATGCGCTTCGACAAGGGCTACATCTCGCCCTACTTCGTCACCGACACCGAGCGCATGGAGACGGTTCTCGACGATCCGTATGTGCTGATCGTCAACTCCAAGGTCTCCAACCTCAAGGACCTGCTGCCGATCCTGGAGAAGGTCATCCAGGCGGGCAAGCCGCTCGTGGTCATCGCCGAGGATGTCGACGGTGAGGCCCTGGCCGCGCTGATCGTCAACAAGATCCGCGGCACCTTCAAGTCCGTCGCCGTCAAGGCTCCGGGCTTCGGTGACCGACGCAAGGCCATGCTGACCGACATCGCCATCCTGACCGGCGGCCAGGTCATCTCCGAGGAGGTCGGCCTGAAGCTCGACGGCGTCGGGCTGGAGCTGCTCGGCCAGGCCCGCTCCGTGGTGGTCACCAAGGACGAGACCACCATCATCGAGGGGGGCGGGAGCTCGGACCAGATCGCCGGCCGGGTGAACCAGATCCGGACTGAGATCGAGAACTCCGACTCCGACTACGACCGCGAGAAGCTGCAGGAGCGGCTGGCCAAGCTGGCCGGCGGCGTGGCGGTGATCAAGGTCGGGGCGGCCACCGAGGTGGAGCTCAAGGAGCGCAAGCACCGGATCGAGGAC
>DASQUF010000069.1:0-7839 GCA_035641435.1 Propionibacteriaceae bacterium
CCGTCCGAACGACCGGAAGTGCCAGCCGACGATCGAGTCGCGTGGACTGGTCGCCCGCCGCCAGGTCTCGTAGTTGCCGTTGCACACCGGGGTTCGCCGGACCAGCCGGCTGAGCGTACGCCGCACCAGCCGCAGCAGCGAGAACCAGCGGGGGTAGTCCAGCGCGACCACGACCTCGGCCCGACTCAGGGGAACGTCGCTCCACTTGCCGTACGCGGTGTCCAGGATCCAGGTCGGTTCGGCGCAGATGGCCTGGATGGTCCGGCGCTGTTCATCCGTAGGCACCTCGGTCCAGCCGGGTCGCCAGGTCAGCTCGTCGACCGCGTGCCACGGGATGCCCGTGGCCACCGAGATCTGTTCGGCCAGCGTCGACTTGCCCGAGCCCGTGACGCCGTAGACCAGGATGCGCCGCGCCCCGTCCAAGCCGTCGACTCGCACTGGGCTCAGCCGGGGAGCTGGTGGATGACCAGGGGAAGCACCGCCGTCGCGCCCGCCTCGGCCAGCAGCGAACCGGCCACGGTGACGGTCCACCGCGTCCGGATCGTGTCGTCGACCAGCAGCACCGGCCCGGTGAACGCCACCCCATCCCGCAGTGTGGTCCGGTAGAGCAGGTCCTTGGCCCGGACCGACGAGGAGCTGTCGGCACTGGGCGGCGGCCCGCTCACCGCCAGTGCGTCGACCAGCGGCAGCCGGCCGATCGTGGCGATGTGCTGCGCTACCGAGTCGACCAGCGTCGGGAACCGGCGTGACGGGATGGCGGTCACCGCGACCGGGCGGTCCCAGCTCTTCGACCAGCGCTTGAGCACCTCGACCAGCCCCTCGAGAACGGCCGGGGGCGCCGGTCGATCGGTCCGCCACAGCTCGGCCAGCTCGGTGTTCCAGGCCGGGTCGTCGGCGTACGCGAGGGCCCGGCCCGGGGCCAGGAATGTGATCTTGCCCTTGCGGTCCGGCAGCCCACTCGCCCACTGCTTGCGCGGCTCGACCACCACGTCCTGGCCGCGGAAGAACCGGCGGGCGGCGTCCACGGTCCCGGTCACCGGTCGCGGCCCGGGCGCCGGCAGGTCGCCCGTGCAGACCGAGCACCGGCCGCAGGGCCGCTGCTCCGGGTCATCCAGCGCCTGCTGTAGGAACTGCATCAGGCAGCCGTCGCCGTGCGCATACGACCGCATCAAATCGGCCTCGGCCGCCCGCACCTGACGCAGCGCGGTCCACTTGGCCTCGTCGAAGTACCACGGCTGACCGGTGGCCGCCCACCCGCCGGACCGACGCTCGACGACCCCGTCCACCGCCAGGATCTTCAGCAGGGTCTCCAACCGCCCCCGCCGGATGCCGGTGGCCGCCTCGACCGCGATCAGCGACTGCGGCTCGTCACTGCTCAGCACATCGAGCGCCCGCTCGACCTGCGCTTCGTCGGGAATGCCGGACGTCGCGAAGTAGTCCCAGATCCGCTCGTCCGCCTCAGCCGGCACCAGGACCGCGAGCGCGTCGTCCAGAGCCCGGCCGGCCCGGCCGACCTGCTGGTAGTAGGCCACCGGCGACGCCGGCGACCCGAGGTGGATGCAGAAGGCCAGGTCCGGCTTGTCGTAGCCCATCCCGAGCGCGGAGGTCGCGACCAGCGCCTTGATCTGGTTGTCCCGCAGCCGGTCCTCGAGCTGCTCTCGGTTGGTGGTCTGTCCGGAGTACGCGGCGACGTCGTGCCCCTGCTCGGCGAGGAAGGCCGCGACCCGCTCGGTCTCGGCCACGGTCAGCACGTAGACGATGCCCGAGCCCGGCAGGTCCCGCAGGGCGTCGGCGACCCAGGCGTAGCGGTCGAGCACGCTGAGCCCGGGCACCACCGCCAGGCGGAGTGACGCCCGGGCCAGCGACCCGCGCAGGGTGACGGTGTCCTGCCCGAGCTGGGCCGCGACGTCGGCGGTCACCCGCTGGTTCGCCGTGGCCGTGGTGGCCAGCACCGGAGTGCCGGGCGCGAGGGCGAGGAGAGTCCGGGTCAGCCGCTGGTAGTCCGGGCGGAAGTCGAAGCCCCAGTCAGAGACGCAGTGCGCCTCGTCGATCACCAGCAGCCCGGTGGCCGCCAGCAGGTCGGGCAGCTGGCGGGCGAACGACGGGTTGGCCAGCCGCTCGGGCGAGACCAGGAGCACGTCGATGCGGCCCGCCCGCACGTCGGCCATCACCTCGGCCCAGTCGTCGACGTTGGTGGAGTTGACCGTGGCGGCCCGCAGCCCGGCCCGGCCCGCCGCAGCGATCTGGTCCCGCATCAGGGCCAGCAGCGGGGAGACCACGAGGGTCGGGCCGGCTCCGGCCCCGCGCAACGCGGCCGTCGCCGCCCAGTACACAGCCGACTTGCCCCACCCCGTGGCCTGGACGACGAGTACCCGCCGGCGGTGGTCGACCAGCTCCTCGACCGCGGTCAGCTGGTCCGGTCGCGGCGCGGCGTCCCGGCCGGCCATCGCTGCGATCACCCGCTCGAGGGCAGCGCGGCTGGTCGAGGTCGTGGTACTGGACACCATGCCCGCCATCCTGCCTCCCCGCACCGACAGGGCAGAGTTGGCGGGTGCTCTTCGACTCCGCCGAACCCATCGCCGAGGCGTACGACCTCGGGTCAGTGCTCGAGTTCACCGGTCCGGTCGCCCGCGGCGAGCAGGGCGAGGTGTGGCGGATGCATACCGACCGCGGCCTCTGGGCGGTCAAGCGCTCCTACTTCGACTTCGCCGCGACGGACGCGCAGCGGGCAGGTGAGTTCCAGAACCTGGCCCGGGCCCATGGGGTGCCGACGCCCGCAGCCATGACCACCCGCGCCGGCCACTACGGGTACGACGTCGCCGGCGCCCTGGTCCGGGTCTCGAGCTGGGTCGAGGTCCTCCAGCCGAACTCGATGATCGACCCCGCGCGCGTCGGGACCACGATCGCGGCTCTGCACCGAGCCGTACGCCCGGCCGAGGGCTGGCCGCACGAATGGTCGACCGCACCGATCGGCACCGACGGCTGGGACGCGCTCCTTGCCGAGGCCCGGCGGCAGCAGGCCCCGTTCGCCGACCGGCTCGCCGCCCTGCGCAGCGAGCTGCTCGCCCTCGAGTCGCTGCTCACGCCGATGATCCCGGTCCAGACCTGCCACCTCGACCTCTGGTTCGACAACCTCCGGGCCACCCCGAGCGGCGCCCTGTGCCTGCTCGACTGGGACAACTGCGGCCCCGGTGACCCGAGCCGGGAGGTCGCGATGGTGCTCTTCGACTTCGCCCGCACCAGCCCCGAGCGGATCGCCACCCTGTACGCGGCCTACCGCGAGGCCGGCGGGCCGGGCCGGGTGCGCACGCCCAGCGACTTCTCGTTGCTGATCGCGCAGCTCGGGCACATCGGCGCCATGCAGATGCGCCGCTGGCTCGACCCGGCGACCTCCGATACCGAGCGCGCCTACGCCCTCCGCGGCATCGAGGAGTTCCTCGACGATCCGCTGGAGCGGGCCACCATCGACCGCATCCTGGCGGTCATCACCTGACCTGGGCCAGCAGGTAGTCACGGCGGGCGAGCAGCACCTCGATCGACGCGGATGCGGTCCGTGGCCCCGGCACCTCTTTGCGTACGTCGACATGCACCTCGGAGTGCTTGCGTCCGGTCCGGGCCGCGACCTGGGCGACCAGCCGGTTGATGTCCTTGCGCAGGGCCTCGACCTCCCGCCACGACGACGGCGCGGCGGACTCTCCGGCGTCCTCCTCGAAGAGCCCGGAGGTGCGCCGGCGCAGTTCGGCGTCGCGCGACGCGAGCAGGGCGGCGGTCTGTTCCGGAGTGAGCAGCCCCGGAAGTCCCAGGTAGTCGTCGTCCTCGGCGTCCGGGGACCCGACCGCCGCGGTGATGGCCCGCCCGGCGTGCAGCAGGTGGCCGAACGCGGCCTCGGCGGCCAGGGGCGTGAACTCCCCCTCCCCCAGCGGCTCGTCGACCCGGTCCTCGAGCGGTTCCAGGGCGTCGAGGTCGTCGCTGGCCGGACCGCTGATCCGCACCACGTGGTCCCGCTGCTCCTCCAGCTCCGCCGCGAGGCGCAGCAGCGGTCGCACCGCCGGGAGAAAGACGGTCGCGGTCTCCTGCGGGCTGCGGGCCCGTACGACGCGGCCCACGGCCTGGGCGAAGAACAGCGGAGTGCGGTAGGAGGTGAGGAAGCCCAGGACGGCTGCCCGCGGGATGTCCACGCCCTCGGAGACCATCCGGACGCAGACGGCAAGACGGTGCTGTCCGTGCTCGAACTCGGAGATCCGCTTGCTCGCCTTCGGGTCGTCGCTGAGGATCACCACTGGCTTCGCACCGGTGACCTTCTTGGCGATGTCGGCGTAGGCGCGGGCGGCCTCCTGGTCGGAGGCGAGGATAAGCCCGGCGGCGTCGGGCATCCCGGTGTCGCGCAGGTGGCTGACCCGGTCGTCGATGGCCGCTATGACGTGCGGAACCCAGCCACCGGCCGGGTTCAGCGCGGTCCGCCAGGCCGCGTCCTCCAGCGCTCGGGTGGAGTCCTCGCCCAGGTCGGCCGCCAGCACCTCACCGGCGGAGTTCATCCAGCGGCTCGTTCCGGCGTACGCGGCGAAGACCACCGGTCGCACGACGCCGTCGGCCAGGGCTTCTCGATAGCCATAGCTGTAGTCGGCCTCGCTGATCACCTCGCCGGGTCCGGCGCTGCGGTAGGTGACGAACGGGATCCGCTCGGTCGGGTTGGTGCGGAAGGGCGTGCCGGTGAGGCAGAGTCGCCGGCTCGCCGGATCGAAGGCCTCGTAGACGGCATCGCCCCACGAGCGTGCGTCTCCGGCGTGGTGGATCTCGTCGAGGATCACCAGGGTCCGCTTGGCCTCGGTCCGGATGCGGTGCAGCAGGGGCCTCGCCGCCACCTGGGCGTAGGTGGTGACGTAGCCGTGCGCGCCGTCGCGAATCCGACCGACCCCGTTGGTGAGGTTGGGGTCGAGGATCAGGCCGGTCCGCACAGCCGCGTCGGCCCACTGGGTGCGCAGATGGTCGGTGGGCGCCACCACGATGACGCGATCGACCACCCGGGCCGCCCGAAGTCGGCCGGCCAGGGCGAGCCCGAATGTCGTCTTCCCGGCCCCGGGCGTGGCGGTCACCAGGAAGTCGTTCGGAGCTTCGGCCTCGTACTTCTCGATGGCTTCGGCCTGCCAGGCGCGCAGCGGCATTGCGTCGATCGTCAAAGGAGGGCACCAGGTTCTGTCATTCGGCGGCGGGCGGAAGGAGCAGTCTCTCAACCGCCGGCGACCCAGGAGGAGATCGACGCGCCGGGGTCGGTCGTCCCGAAGTCAGGCCGGCGGAGCGTGGACGGGCCTGGCGGGAGCGCGAGCTCGCGAGCGCGGATGGCTGCGACGCCGGCGTACCGGACGCGACCGGCTCGGCGAGGACCGACCTAGCCGCCGGCGACGGCCGGAATGATGGAGATCCGCGCGCCGTCGGCGATCTCGGCGTCGAGCCCGCCGATGAACCGTACGTCGTCGTCGCCGACATAGACGTTGACGAACCGGCGCAACGCCCCGTTCTCGTCCACGATCCGGCCGCGGATGCCCGGGAACCTGGAATCCAGGTCGTCCAGCACCTCGCGCAGGGTCGCGCCCTCGGCGGTCACCTCACCAGCGCCGCTGGTGAAGGTGCGCAGGATGGTCGGGATGCGGACGGTCGCGGTCATGGCCGACGATCCTTCCAGAACTCGGTGAACGCCTCGTAGCGGGGCGGGATGGTGGTGGTCGGCCCGACTCGGTCCACCACAGCGTCCAGGGTCTTGAGTCCGTCACCCGAGTTGATCACGACCGTCTCGGCGTCAGGGTCGAGCAGCCCGTCGGCGAGCAGCTTGGCCGTCACCCCGACCGTCACCCCGCCGGCGGTCTCGGCGAAGATCCCCTCGGCCCGGGCCAGCCGCTCGATGCTGGCCGCCACGGTCTCGTCGTCGATGTCGGCCACCGCCCCACCGGTGCGCCGGACCACGTCCAGCACGTACGGGCCGTCCGCCGGGTTGCCGATGGCCAGCGACTTGGCGATGGTGTCGGGCTTGACCGGGGGGACGAAGTCCAACCCGGCCCGGTACGCCGTCGCGACCGGCGAGCAGCCGGTGGCCTGGGCCCCGAAGACCGCGTACGGCTTGTCCTCGACCAGGCCGAGGCCGACCAGCTCACGGAAGCCCTTGTCGATCTTGGTCAGCTGGGCCCCGCTGGCCACCGGGACCACGATCTGGTCCGGCAGCCGCCAGCCCAGCTGCTCGGCGATCTCGTAGGCCAGTGTCTTGGAGCCCTCGGCGTAGTAGGGCCGGACGTTGACGTTGACGAACGCCCAGCCCTCCTCCTCGGCGGCGATCTCGCTGGCCAGCTTGTTCACGTCGTCATAGCTGCCCTGCACCGCGACGAGGGTGGTGCCATAGATCGCGGAGGCGGTGATCTTGGCCTGCTCCAGGTTCTGCGGCACGAAGACCACCGAGCGGATCCCGGCTCGGGCCGCGGCGGCGGCCACCGCGTTGGCCAGGTTGCCCGTGGACGGGCAGGCCAGCACCTGCAGCCCGAGCTCGCGGGCCGCGGAGAGCGCGACCGCGACCACGCGGTCCTTGAACGAGTGGGTCGGGTTGCCGGAGTCGTCCTTCACCCACAGCGAACGAAGGCCGAGGTCGTCGGCCAGGTGCCGGGCGTCGACCAGCCGGGTGAACCCGGGGTCGGTGGAGCGGAAGCTGGCGATGTCGGCCGGCACCGGGAGGAGCGGCGCGTACCGCCAGATGCTGCGCGGCCCGCTCTCGATCTGCTTACGCGTGAGCCGGGGGAACGCGTAGCCGACCTCGAGCGGGCCGAAACACTCCAGACAGGCGTAGTGCGGGCCGAGCGCTGTCTCGTGGCCACAGGCCCGACAGACCAGGTGGGTGGCGTTGCCGAACGCCCCGGGGCGTACGCCCACTCCTGGGGTCGGGTGAGGGTCGAGTACTGCAGTCATGAGCGACGTCCTTCATCATCTGCCGTGGCTCGGCTTTCGGCCACGCCGGATTTGGCACCGTGTCTGTCGGTCAGCCGGTTGCCGGGGAGTCGTCGGGCCGGTCCCTCGTCCCCTCTGGATGAACAGACTCAGCGTAAGCGGCGCCCTACGGTCAGCGCATACCGCTGTCCGCATGATGGGAAGTGACTCCACATGTTGGACAGATCCCGAGCGGGTTCACGCCTCCCGACACACGCCGAACTCCGCGACGGATGACAGGATCGTTCCGTGACGCCTGCAACCCCGCTGACCGGCTGGCAGTGGTTCCGGCTGGTCGGGAATCTGGCGAACCTGACCACCCCGGCCGGGCTGCTGGTGGCGCGAGTCGGCGGCGCCAAGGTCCGGCGCGGGCCGCGCGGGCTGTTCGTCGGCGAGGGCTATCGGCTGAAGTTCCCGGTGGCCAGCGCCTTCACCATCGGCAGCGTGATCACCACGCCCCGCACCTGGGAGGAGCTGCTCCGGCAGAACCCGCGGCTGTTCGCGCACGAGGAGCGGCACACCTGGCAGTACCTGTACTGCATCGGGCTGCCGTTCTACCTCGCGTACGGGGTCTGCCTGGCCTGGTCGATGCTGCGAACCGGCGACCGGGCGGCGCGAAACTTCTTCGAGCGGCAGGCGGGTCTCGTCGACGGCGGCTACCGGGACGTGCCGGTGAGGCCCGTGGGGGAGAACATCCGCGCCATGATCGGCATGCTCGGCCGACCGAAGCTGTCCGAAGCCTGACGATCGCGGCGGGTCAGTCGATGCTGAGGTCGATGCCCAGCCGCTTGGCGGAGCGGAACCGCTGACGTGCAGCCCGGAGCCGGCGCAGCCGCTTGACCAGCAGCGGGTCCTGGGCCAAGGCCTCCGGCTTGT
>DASQUF010000070.1:0-3117 GCA_035641435.1 Propionibacteriaceae bacterium
GGATGCCGACGACGATGGGGCCTGGGCAGACCTGGCTCGAGTGGTCGGCCCGTCCGGGCGGATCGCGGTCGCGGGGTCACGGCGTACCGCTCCATCGGGCTGGGCGATCGACCTGACCCTGCACGGGCTGCAGATGGTGGCAACGGAAGCCTTCTCGGCCCGTCCGGAGAGTGCTGCGGTGGAGCTGGGCGAGCCGAATGTCGAGGAGGGAAAATGTCAGCGGTTCCTCCTAGAGTGAATGTGTGTTCGATTCGGGGGTGGACCTGAGCGCTGTGCGCACCTCCGTGCTGGCCGGGTTGATCGAGCAGAACCACGCCGAACTGATGGCGCGAGAGTGCCGGACGCTGCAGCTGGCCGCGGCGTGGGCGGACCGGCATTACCTGGATCCGGACGGCGGGGACTACCAGCCGGTGGTCGAGCGGGCGTGCGCGTACGGAGGTGAGGGCACGCCGGAGGTGTCGGAGTACTGCGCGGCCGAGCTGGCCGCCTTGCAGGGGATCGGGATCTTTGCGGCCCGGATGCTGATTGCGGATGCCCTGGATCTGCGGCATCGGTTGCCTCGGCTGTGGGATCGGGTCATGACTGGCGGGGTGCGCGCCTGGCAGGCCCGGAAGATTGCCGAGACGACCCGACCGCTCTCATGGGAAGCGGCCTCCGAACTCGACCTCGCACTGGCCGATTTCGTCGGGATGATGCCCTGGCCGCGGTTCCGTCGAATCCTCGAAGCGGCCGTGCTGGACGCCGACGCCGTCCTTGCGCGGGAACGTCAGCGGCGGGCCCGGGAGGCCCAGGACGTGTATGGCTTCGACTCCGAGGACGGCCTCAAGACGATCGTTGCGAAGGCGAATGCCGGAGATGCGGTGTGGTTCTTGGCGACGGTGAACCGGATCGCTGACATTCTCGCGGCTCGCGGTGATGCTGGTCCGGTCGGATCCCGGCGAGCCCGGGCGGTCGGGATCATGGCCCGGCCGGCGGAGGCGCTGGCCCTGCTGATCGAGCATCAGCACGACGACGACGCCACCACACCGCCCGAGCCCGACGAGTCGACCGACTCGGCCAACCACCAATCCTTGTCGACGACTCTGCCTGCCGGGTTCGACGCGAAGGCGGCTCGGCCGAAGGTGGTGCTGCACTTCCATCTGACCGACGCCGCGCTGGTTCGCGGTCACGGCATCGTCCGTCCCGAGCACGGCGACGCGCTCACGCTGGACCAGCTGACTGAGTTCCTGGCCGCCACCGGCTGCCCGGTCAAGGTGCAGCCGGTCATCGACCCAGTCGCGACGGCGCCGATCGACGGCTACGAGATCTCACCCCGGCTCCGGGCGGCAGTGCGGTACCGACAGGTTGCCGACGTGTTTCCCTTCGGCACCTGCCTCAGTCCGAACATGGATCTCGACCACAGCCAGCCCTACCTCCCGAGGAACAAGGGCGGCCCGCCGAGCCAGACCCGGCTGGGCAACCTCGGGCCGATGGCCCGGCCCAGCCACCGCGCCGTCACCCACGGCGGCTGGCGAAGATCCCAGCCCGAGCCCGGCTACTTCGTTTACCGGTCGCCCCAGGGCTACGTCTACCTGGTCACCAACCAGGGCACCCTCGCGCTCGGCCGCTCGGACTTCAGCGCTGCCGTCTGGCGGGTGAGTGCGCTGCGTCCGCTGAGAGCTACCGCTTGAGGTAGGTGTCAGCCAAAGCGGTCGGAGCGCAGGCGAGCCAGGCGTCCACGACGAGATCGCGCAGCGACTCCGAGGTCACCACGTCCAGCTGGACCAGGAGTCCGGCGTACCCGTCGAAGTGCGGGATCGTGAAGACGCCGTCCTGGGCTTCGGCGAGGACGGCCTCCTTTTCGGCCAGGTCGGCCACCCGGACGGCCAGGATCGGGCCGGCCGGCGGGTCTTCGTTCCCGAACCGCTTCACGTCTGCCTTGCTGAACGGTCGCTCCCAGGCGAAGGCCTTGCCGGCCACCTGCCAGGTCCGGTGTCCGTGTCGCTCGCCGATCGTCACCTCCGGCAGGTCCCCGACCAGCCGCTCGACGTCCTCGTAGGTAGCCACAGCCGAACCGTAGTGCGTATGTCCGGCAAGGTTCAGGCCACGCGCGAGGCGTTCAACCGGTAGCCGCGCTTGACCACGGTGCTGATCAGTCCGGGGACGCCGAGGGCCCGGCGTAGTCGGCTCATGGCCACCTCGAGGGCGTGGTCGTCGAGGTCGTCGGGCAGCCGATCGCTCAGCTCGTCGCGGGTCACGACCGACTCGCTGGACGCCAATGTGGTGAAGAGCAGCAGCGCGTTCGGTCCGAGCATCACCTGGCGACCGTCGACCAGTACGCACCGCCCGCGCAGCTCGATCGAGGTCGCCCCACTCCGGAACCGGCGGACGTGGCGTTCGACCAGCTCCTCGGTGACCTGCCGGATCAGCGCTCCCAGTCGATGGCGTTCGGGCACGACGACGGGGATGCCGGCTGCACACAGCGGACCGGCAGTCACCGATCCGGTGACCCCGGGCCAGTTCCGGACCGCGCTGCCCCTGGAGGTGCTGCCCCGGGTCCCGGCCGACCGGGCCGAACAGCTCCTCGGCGGTGCCTGGTGACCCGGCTGGGGCCGGTCGGACAAGTCCCGGTCGGGGAGGGCCGGACCTTCGAGGTGGCGGGGGAGCAGGTCGTCGTGTTCCGACTGCGCGACGGCAGCCTGCGGGCACTGTCTGCGGTCTGCACCCACAGGCGCGGGCCGATCGCCGACGGGCAGATCGACTCGCGCATCGTGCTCTGCCCGCTGCACCTGAACGCCTTCGAGCTGGACACCGGCTGCTCGCCCACCGGGGCGCCGCCGCTGCAGCGCTACGACGTGACCGTTCTCGACGACGAGATCTTCCTTTCTGCTCCGTGAGGACGAACCCATGACCACGACTGTTTCGACCCGCACCAGAAGGTCTTCCTGGATCGACGACTGGCGTCCGGAGGACGGCCGGTTCTGGGAGACGCAGGCAAGGCCATCGCCCGGCGCAACCTGATCTTCTCCGTGCTGAGCGAGCACATCGGCTTCTCGGTGTGGAGCATCTGGTCGGTGCTGGTCCTCTTCCTCGGGCCGGAGTACGGCTTCGACCCGGCCCAGAAGTTCCTGCTCACCG
>DASQUF010000071.1:0-5346 GCA_035641435.1 Propionibacteriaceae bacterium
CCGCCGGATCATCGGGCTGATCAACGATGCGGGTCAGAAGGGCCTGCCTTTGCCCGGGGACCTGACCGACCCGTCCTACTGCCGCAACCTCGTCGCCCAGGCGGTCGAGGGCCTTGGCGGGCTGGACATCCTGGTGAACAACGGGGCCGAGCAGACGCACATCGACGACCTGGCCAAGCTGACCGACGAGCAGTTCGACATGACGCTGAAGACCAACGTGTACGCGATGTTCTGGATCACCAAGGCCGCGCTACCGCACCTCAAGCCGGGTTCGACGATCATCAACAGCACCTCGGTCCAGGCCTACAACCCCTCGCCGGGCCTGCTCGACTACGCCGCCACCAAGGCCGCCATCAACAACTTCTCCAAGGGACTGGCCCAGCAGCTGGCGCCCAAGGGCATCCGGGTGAACGCCGTCGCGCCCGGACCGGTGTGGACGCCGCTGCAGGTCTCCGGCGGCCAGCCGCCGGAGAAGCTGCCGACCTTCGGTGAGAACACCCCGCTGGGTCGGCCGGCGCAGCCCGCGGAGCTGGCTCCGGCGTACGTGTTCCTGGCCTCGGCGGAGTCGAGCTACGTGGTCGGGGAGACCCTGAACGTCAACGGGGGCAACCCGACACCGTAGAGCATCTGTACGCGCATCGGGGCCTTGGGCTCAGCTGTGCTCGACCGCCAGCCGTACGCCGAGTGCTACCAGCACGGCCCCGGTAAGGCCCTCGAAGGCGCGGCGGACATTGCGGCGCCGGAACAGAGCCCGGGCCCGGTCGAGCGCCACGGCGTAGAGGGACAGCCAGCCGAAGGTCAGCAGGCAGAACAGCAGCCCGAGCAGCACGAACCCGGTGACCGGGGGTACCCCGGAGGGCACGAACTGTGGGAGCAGGCTGAGGAAGAACGCGACCATCTTTGGGTTGGCCAGGTTGCTCACCACGCCCTGACGGTACGCCGCCCCGCTGGCCCGCCGGACCGGAACGGGGCGGTCGACCGGCTCGGCGGAGCGCCAGGCCGCGATCAGCGAGCGGAGGCCGAGGTAGATCAGGTAGCCCACCCCGAGCAGTTTCAGCCACTCGAGCAGGAGCTGAGAGGTCTGCAGCAATGCGGCCAGGCCGACCGCCGAGGCAAGGGTCCAGGTCAGCTGCCCGGTGGCGACGCCCGCCGCCGTCGCCACGCCGGCGTGTCGGCCCCCGGTCAGGGCGTTACGGATGGTCAAGGCGGTATCCGGACCCGGGGTGCAGATCACCACCAGCGAGACCACGAGGAAGCCGAGCAGCACGGGCGCCATGCGGCCAGCGTCGCATGGTTAGATGCGCTGATGCTATGATGTTACGATGCGGACGACTCTGGATATCGATGACAACATGCTTGCTGTCGCGCGTGTCCGGGCCCGTGAGAAAGGGATCTCCATCGGGGCCGCGGTGTCGGAGATCATGCGCCGAGGCCTTGAGGTGCCACGAACCCGATCGAAACGAGGGTTCCCGGTGTTCCAGATGCCGCCAGACGCGCCGGTCATCACCGACGAGATCGTTGCCCGATATCGCGACGATGATCCCTTCGACGAGTGAGGCCGTACCTTCTCGACGTCAACGTGCTCGTCGCACTGAGCTTGTCGAGTCATCTCCACCATTTGGCGGCCACAGAGTGGTTCGACGAGGCCGACTTCGAATGGGTGACGACCCCCATCACTGAAGCTGGCTACCTGCGGTTGTCCATCAACTCCCGGGTGACGGGAAGGACGATCTCAGCGGCCCAAGCGGTTGAAGCGTTGCACGAGCTTCGGGAGGCCCAGGGACACCGTTTCATCCCAGATGACACGAGCCTGTTCGACGCGACCATCGACCTGCGTCCCTTGGTGGGAACCAAACAGGTCACGGACTTCCACCTCGTGAACCTCGCGGCCCGCCATGACATGCGGTTGGCCACCTTCGACGGCTCCCTCCTCCGGTCGCTTGCCGAACCCGATCAGAACCATGTCTACGTGATCGACAGCTGACCTCAGCTCTCCGGCTTTGACTTAAGCCGTTGGAGGATGCCGCGCACTTGGAGATCGCGGACGTACTCCAGCGCCCGCTGGGGTGCCGTGCCTCACGAACCAGGACCTCCGGCCTCCAAAGGCCCCCGGCGCCCGAGGGCCTGAGGGCCCGTCGACAAGCTCAGGGCACATGCTCGCCGAGCCGGTCGAACCGACTTAGCCGGCCTGGTCCCAGCGCAGCACGGCGGCGACCGGGGTGCCGAACAGATGCTCCGTGCCGGCGGTGATCACGTCGGCGTCGGTCAGGCAGGCGGCCGCGATCAGCGCTCGGTCGGCCTGGACCGGGCCGGTCACCTGGACGGCGCCGAAGGCCAGGCCGGGGTACGCGGCCGGGTCCAGCTCGTGCTCCGCCGACTGGACCGGGTCGAGGTAGAGCGTGTCGACCTGGCCGCGGACGAACGCCTCCGCCACGTCCCGTACGCCGACCGCCATCCGGTCACCGCGGCCCAGCTGCTGGCCCAGCTCGTGCAGCCGGTCCAGCCGACTGGCGATCAGCTGACCCCGCAGCACCTCGCGGATCTCGTTCTCCAGCGCCTCGTCGCCGCCGTCCTCGGCGCGGCCGCCGCGGTCGAGCTGGACCACGTCGGCGGGCAGGTTCTGCAGCTCGCCCTCGACCAGCTGCCGGGACCGGACGTCACCGGCCAGCACCAGCAGGCTCGGGCCGTTCGTCACCTGGCGCCGGATCTCCTCGACCACCTCGCCGGCGTTGCGCGCCCACACCTCCTCGGTGGAGCGCTGCCACCGGGCCTGGGACCACCCGCCGGCCGACACCCGCTGCACGTGGTCCGAGTCGTCGGTGACCTCGGCCTCCCGGTCGGGCTGCGGGCCGCCGTCGGCGAAGGTCTGCACCTTGCCGCCCTGGTGGTCGACCAGCGCGAGCACGTACGGCACCACCAGCGACGCGTCCTGCACCCACTCGGCCAGGTCCGGCAGCACGTCCCAGGTGTGCCGCGGGTGGGCGCGGTGGACCGCGGTCAGCTCGTCGAGCAGCACGCCCCGCTCGCTGGCCACCACGCAGCGCGACACCGGGGCGGGGCGATGGGTGGAGGCGGCGAGCCGGTCCCGCACCTGCTCGGCGACACTCGCGGGCGCGCCCTGATCGACCAGCTCGTCGTGCGCCGCGCGGGCCGCCAGCTCGGCCAGGGTGTCGCCGTCCTCCTGCGCCCGGCTCACCTCCGCGTACGCGGTGGCGAACGGTCCGGGGTCGTCGAGGAGCGAAGTGATCCGGTCAAGTTTCATGCCGGAACGCTACCCAGGCGGTGCGGTGCTCACCCAGGTCCCATGCTCAGCCGAGTTGATCATCGCCTCGACCAGCTCGGCGGCCCGCACGGCGTCGTCGATGGTGGCGCCGACCGGCTCGCCGGTGGCGATCGAGCGGACCAGCCGGTGCAGCTCGACCACCTTCAGGTCGTCGTAGCCCATGGCGACCCCGGCACCGGGCTGGAACGCGGCCAGCTCCCCGTCACCCGGCCGGACGAGGTGGGTGGTGTACGCCGCGTCGACGTAGTCCTGGTCGAGGGCGACCTGCAGCTCGCCCATTCGGCGGAAGTCCCAGGCCAGGGCGCCCCGCTCGCCGTGCACCTCGACGCCGTAGCGGCACTGCTCGCCGACGGCGACCCGGCTCGACTCCAGCACCCCGCGAGCCCCGCCGGCGAAGCGAAGCAGGGCGGCGACGTAGTCCTCGTTCTCCACCCGGCCGCGCTCGCCCCCGGAGACGGCCGCGGAGCGGTCGGCGGTGGCGCCGACCCGGGGCCGGGACTCCAGGAAGGTGGCGCGGTCGGCGACCAGGGCGATGAGGTCGCCGACCAGGTACTGAGCCAGATCCACGCCGTGGCTGACCAGGTCCCCGAGCACGCCGGACCCGGCGGCGGCCTGGGCGAACCGCCAGGTCAGGCCGGCGTCGGGATGGGCCGCGTAGTCGGCCAGCAGCCGGATGGTGACGTGTTCGATCCGGCCCAGCTGACCGTCGGCGATGAGTCGCCGGGCCCGCTCCACCGCCGGGGCGTTGCGGTAGTTGAAGCCGACCGCCGACTGCACGCCGGCGGCGTGCACCGCCGCGCCGATCTGGCGAGTCTCGGCGAGGTCCCGGCCGGCCGGCTTCTCCAGCCAGAGGTGACGACCGGACTCCGCGACCGCGACCGCGACCTCGCGATGCACGAAGTTGGGCCCGGTGACGCTGACCAGGTCGAGATCGTCGCGGGCGACCAGGCCGCGCCAGTCCGCGTACGCGGCCTTGAACCCGTACGCCGAGGCGGCCTGCGCCACTCGGCTGTCGGCCGGGTCCGCCACGGCGACGAGCTGGGGAACAAGCGGAGCATCCGGGTAGTGGTGCCGCAGCCGCGCGTACGCCCGGGCGTGCGCCTCACCCATCCAGCCGAAGCCGACGATGCCGACCCGCAGCGGCCGCGGCTGGTCCATGGGGACGGTGTCAGACCTGCAGCGACGACTGGATCGAGTAGTAGTCCGGCCGGTAGATGTGCCGCCCGAACTCGACGAACCGGCCCACGTCGTCGTACGCCAGCCGGTCGACGCTCAGGCAGGCCGCGGGGGTCCGCTCCTGCAGCAGCTTCGCCTCCTCCTCGGTCATCAGCCGGGCGGAGATCTGCTGGTGGGCGATCTTGAGGTGGACGCCGAGGGCGTTCAGGCAGGCGTAAAGGCCGCGCTCCCGCAGGTCCTCGGGCTTGATGTCGTAACGGGCCGGGATGAAGTTGGTCAGGATGGCCAGCGGCACGTCGTCGGCCAGCCGCAGCCGCCGGATCTGGATGAACTGCGAGTCGAGCACGTCGGCCGAGTCGACCACATCCCGGATCTCGTCGGCGAGCTCGCCGATCGAGTAGTCCAGCAGCACCGTGCTCGGGACCTTGCCCGCCTTGGCCAGGTCCTCGTTGAGGCTGCTCAGCTTCTCGTCGCGCCGGAACTGGGAGCGTACGACCTGCGTCCCGACGCCGCGCTTACGGACCAGCAGGCCCTTGTTGACCAGCTCCTGGATGGCCTGGCGCGCGGTGGGTCGGGAGAGACCGAGGCGGCTGGTGAGCGACAGCTCGTTCTCGATACGATCGCCCGGAGCGAGGTCGCCGGCGTTGATCGCGTGCTCGATGAACTGGGCCAGCTGGTAGTACAGCGGCACAGGCGAGTTGCGTTCGAGCGTGATGTCGAGCTGGCGTACGACGGGGCCGTCGAGCATGGCCGAAGCCTACGCCGTCCTTGCCCGGAGATTAGGACAAATTAGATCTTGGACACCGGGCCGCGGCTGCGGCGCCAGGCGCCTCGCCGACATACTGGAACATCCCGCCCGCCTAGCCTGGCCCCCTTGCTTGGAAAGT
>DASQUF010000072.1:0-2325 GCA_035641435.1 Propionibacteriaceae bacterium
CCCGACGAGCCGGCCCGGCCGGCCCCGGTTCCGGAGCCGCCGGTGCCGTCGCGGTGGTCTGGGGCCGGCATCGAGGAGATCGTCGAGCAGGTCCGCCGGCTGCACAACGACCGTGATCCCGGCTCACGGTATTTCGGACGGTCGTGGGCGACGCCGGGCTCGGTCGGCTCGCGGATGATCTTGCGGCACCTCGCTACGCTGCCGGGTGAGTCGTGGCTGGACCGCTGGTCGCTGTTCGACGCCGCCACGATCGGCCGGCCCTGGCGCGATGTCGGCTGGCCGGACCACAACACCGGCGAGAACGTGAAGCTGGCAGCCGGGCTGGGCCACCTGCTCATCTTGGACGTGATCCGCCCTTCGTATGCGTGGCAGCACCGCCGCGGCATCAACGTCTATCCCAGCCTCGGCCGGCACCGCGACCCTGACGGATACGCCATGGTCGTCGGAAAGGCAGGCGAGCTGTTCGGCCAACGAGCCGCGGCCGATCACCTCGTGTTGATGCTGGGGAAGATTCAGGCGCACACCGGCAAGCCGGTGCGCCAGGTCAGCGCTGCCGATCTGCTGGCGGCCGACCAGGCCCTCGCCGAACTGGGCGTGCCGAGCCTGCACCGGCGGTCGTTGGAGCATCTGTGGCGGCTACTCAGCGAGCTCGGCTGGTTGCGCCACGAGTCGCTGGTCTGGCCGTCCAGCCGCACCCGGACCGCGCAGCTGTCACCGGAACAGATCGTCGATCTCCATCAGGTCGCCAGCCCACACCGCGAGGTGTTCATCGAGTACCTGAAGCAGCGCCGGCCCGCCTTGGACTACTCGACCTACCGCAGCCTGGGCGTGAAGCTGCTGACCCACTTCTGGTGCGATATCACCCGGCACCATCCCGGCCTCGCCTCGTTCGCGCTGACCAGACAGATCGCCGACGGCTGGAAGCGACGGCTCCTCGCCGGCAGCGACGGCGAACTGCGCGTCTCCCGGCTGAACGAGTTGTTCGTCGTCCGCGCCTTCTACCTGGACATGGCCCAGTGGGCTCTCGAGGACTCCTACTGGGCGCAATGGGCCGCGCCGTCACCGGTCAGCCGGGCCGAGGTCGCCGGCTACGGGAAGCTGCGCCGCAGCCAGGTCAGCCGCACCCAGCACCGCACCCGTCAGATCGTCCCGCTGCTCCCGCAGCTGCTGGCCCGAGCCGACCTGGACCGCCGCGCATGTCGAGATCTGTTAGAGACGGCGACCGCTGCCGGACCCGGAGCCACGGTCCGCGTCGACGGCGAGCCGTGGACGGTCCGCCAGGCCAACCCCGATTCGCCGATCCGGATTCAGCGCGGCGAACGAGCCCGGAACCTGACCCGAGAAGAAGACGCAGCGTTCTGGACCTGGGCGATCGTGGAGATCTTGCGGCTGACCGGGATGCGTTGCGAGGAGCTCCTCGAGCTCACCCACTTGTCGATCGTGCCCTACCGGGTCCCGGGCACCGGGGAGGAAATCCCGCTGCTGCACATCAGCCCCAGCAAGACCGACCAGGAACGACTCCTGGTCGCCGGGCCCGAACTGGTCCATGCCCTGTCAGCGGTCATCCACCGGGTCCGCGGCGGCCGGCAGGCGATGCCGCTCACCCAACGCTGGGACCCGGGCGAACACCGACTCGACGCCCCGCTGCCGCACCTGATCTGCCGGCTCCACGGGCCAGAACTCAGACCGGTCACCGCCACCACCTTGATCACGCTGCTCCGCCAGCTCGCCCACCGGGCGAACCTGACGGTCAACGGAGAACCGATCTCCTTCACCAGTCACGACTTCCGCCGCATCTTCGCCACCGAGGCGCTGGCCAGCGGGCTACCGCCGCACATCGTCCAGGTCCTCCTCGGCCACAAGAACATCGCCACCACCCAGATCTACGCCGCGGTCTATCCCGAAGACGTCATCAGGCACCACCGGACCTGGATCAGCCGACGCCGCCTGACCCGGCCCAGCCAGGAGTACCGCCAACCCACCCCGGCGGAATGGGAAGAGTTCGAAGGCCACTTCGTGAAACGCAAAGTCAGCCTCGGCACCTGCGGCCGCGCCTACGGCACCAACTGCCACCACGAACACGCCTGCGTCCGCTGCGCCCTCCTCCACCTCGACCCTGCGCAGACCGAACGGCTCCGCGAGATCATCGCTAACCTCCACGACCGCGTCGCCGAAGCCGAAGACAACAGCTGGCTCGGCGAGGTCGAAGGCCTCAAGATCAGCCTCGCGGCCGCGGAGCTGAAACTGCAGCAGGCGGTCAACCAGCCGACCGCCTCCACGATCAACCTCGGCCTGCCCGGACGGCGAAAGACCGACCGATGACCA
>DASQUF010000073.1:0-2470 GCA_035641435.1 Propionibacteriaceae bacterium
CCAGACGGTAGGTCCCGCCGCCACGCTTGCGGATGCCTCGGCGTCGCGTGTCGCTGCCGGTCGCCTGCCACATCTCGGCGAAGTGCTCGTCGAGGGCTGACAGGGCGATGTTGGCCAGCAGCGGCGACAGCACGCCCCCAACGCAATGGGCAACTTCTGCTTCGAGGTCACGCTGAACTACCGGCGGCTGGAACGGCCTTGGCGTGTCAGTGGGACAGAGTGACATGTCGGGTAGTATGATTATGGCATGGCTGGTGGTCGTGTGGGCGATCTGGAGCGTGCTGAGCGGATCAACGCTGCTGCCGTGCTGGCCGAGTCCGGCGTGGCGACCGCTGATGCGGTTCGGGTGCTGGCCGAGCGGTTCGCGGTCTCGACGCGTCAGGCGCGCCGGTATGTGGCCCAGGCCGCCAGCAGCGGGCGGGTGGAGGTGCCGGAGACGAGCGTGGTGTTCACCGTCAAGCTGCCGGCTTCGCTGGCCGCTCGGGTGCGTCTGCACGCTCGTGAGGCCGGGGTCACGATCTCCGCCGTGGTGGCCGGGGCGCTGTCGGAGTTCCTCCAACGGGGCCGTGGACAGCGTCGACGCCGGTGAACGACCGGCTGGTCGAGACCGAGTTCGTGTTCGACCGCCACGCGGCCACGGACTTGTCGGTGGCCTACGCCATTCTTGTGCCCCAGCGGCGGGTCCGCATCGCGCGGTCCGGCCAGGAAGCGAGTCTTTGCCATGACGAGTGCGGCGATCTACGCCCGGGTGTCCTCGGCCCGGCAGAAGCAGGACGACACGATCGCGTCGCAGACCGCGGCGCTGCGCGTCCACGCCGAGCAGTAGGGGGTTGAGCTGTACGAGGCGTGGGTGTTCCAAGACGAGGGCCACTCGGGCGCGACGTTGGTGCGTCCGGGGTTGGAGCGGCTGCGTGATCTGGTCGCCGGGGTCGGCGTGGATGTGGTGCTGTGCTTTTCCCCGGACCGGCGGGCCCGCAAGTTCGCCTACCAGGCGCTGTTGATCGAGGAGTTCACCCGCGCCGGCACCCGGGTCGAGTTCATCAAGGGCCCCCGCGGGGAGTCGGCGGAGGATCAGTTGCTGGTGCAGTTCCAGGGCATGTTCGCCGAGTACGAGAAGGCCCAGATCATGGAACGGTATCGGCGCGGCAAGGCCCACCGGGCCCGCGCCGGGTCGGTCAACGTGCTCGGCGGCGCGCCGTTCGGTTACCGCTATGTGCCGAAGAACCAACACACCGGGGCCCGTTACGAGATCGTCGAGCACGAGGCGGTGCTGGTCATCGAGCTGTTCCGCCGTTACGCCGACGGTGGCGCATCGATCGCCGAGCTGGCCCGCTGGCTGTCCGACTCCGGTGTCGCGACCCGCACCGGCAAGGCCCGGTGGGACCGGTCGGTGGTGTGGGGGATGCTGGGTAACCCCGCCTACGCAGGTCGGGCGATCTTCGGCAAGACCATGGTCGTGCACGACTCGCCCGGGCTGAACCGTCGAGCCCGCCTCGAGGGCCGGGCCACTCCGCGGGCGACCAAGACCGTCGACCGGCCGGTCCAGGAGTGGACCGAGATTCCCGTCCCGGCCATCGTCACCACCGAGACGTTCGAGCGGGTGGCACAGCGGCTGGCCGACAATAAGCGCTTCGCGTCCCGCAACAGCAAGGTGCCGTCGCTGCTGCAAGGCCTGGCCGCCTGCTCGGGCTGCGGCTACGGCTACTACCGGACCTCGACCCGCACCATCAACAAGAAGATCTTCTACTACCGGTGTCTGGGCAGCGACGACTACCGCTACGAAGGCGGGCGGGTCTGTGCCAACAAGCCGGTCCGCGCCGACTACCTCGACGCCGTGGTCTGGGAGCACATCACCGGCCTGCTCGCCGACCCGCAGCTGCTCCGCGCCGAGATCAACCAACGGCTCGACCAGGCCCGCACCGCCGACCCGGCCGTCACCCAGCGTCAACGGCTGGAGCTCGCACTCGCCAAGGCCACCAAGGCGATCACGAACATGATCGAGGCGTTCCAAGAGCAACTGCTCACCATCGATGAGCTGCGTGGCCGGATGCCCGACCTGCGCGCCCGCGAAACCAGCCTGCGCGGCCAGATCGAGGCGCTCGACGCCCAGCTCGCCGACCGTGAGCTGTACCTCAAACTCGCCGACAACCTTGACCGCTTCCTCGCCCAGCTGCGCGACCAGGCCGACGTGTCCAGCGTCGAGGAGCGCCAACGCGTGCTGCGGCTGGTCGTCAAGGACATCCTCATCGGCCCCGACAAGATCACCATCCGTCACCGCATCCCGGTCCGCGACGACGCCAACGCCGGCCACTCCGACTCCGAGGCCGAGCCCGCCGCGGAGGGCGACCATAGCCCGAGTTATCCATTGCGTTGGGGTCGTGCTCTCGCCGCTGTTGAGCAACGTGGCCCTGGCAGTGCTCGACGAGCACATCGCCGGACTGCCCGGTGGACCACGAAGCACCACAGCGGG
>DASQUF010000074.1:0-23017 GCA_035641435.1 Propionibacteriaceae bacterium
ACGGGGTTGAGATCGACCGCCGCTCCGTAGGCGTGGTCGGAGAAGGTGCTCTCGCCGGCCACCGTGCGGCAGTTGTAGGCCGACGAGTTGTCGGCGGCCATCGAGCGGTTGTCGTCGCCGCCGTACGCGTCGACGAGCTCCATCCGGCGGACGGGGAACCGGGCGCGATAGAGCTCCCGGAACACGCCGACGATGTCGCTGGCGTGTCGACGGTGCACGACCATCTGCCCGGTGTGCGCCCGGCCGTCGAAGCCGACGTGGCGCAGGGTCAGCAGCCGCAGGTCGGCGAACCCGACCGGGCAGCGGGCCGGATCGTGGCTGCTGCCGGTCATCCGTCGCCGGAGGGCGCTCGGGATCGGTTCGATGGTCGCCGTGTACGGGGTCGTCCGGACGTCACCACTGCCACCCGCAGCCGGGCTGCGGTCGTCGGTGTCGGTCTCGGTGCTGGGACGGCCGGATGCCGCCCGTTCGCCCGGACCCGGCGCGAGGTCGGTGCAACCGCGCAGACCGCGCCACACCTCGATCGCGTCCTGGCGAGCCGGTCCGCTCAGGGGGCGGGCCCGTCCGCCCGCCGGTCTGATCTGTCCGGGCACCCATTCGTCGCGGACGACCTCGCCGTCGACGATCTGCAGGCGCAGCACTCCGGTGTCCGGCGGCAGGCCGTGGTACCAGATGAAGTTGCCAAGTCCGTAGCTGACGTAGGTGTCGTCGAGCATGCCGGCGCCGAGCAGTACGTGGGCGTGCGAGCCGACGACCACATCGGCCCCGGCGTCGGCCAGGTTCCGCGCGAGCGTGCGCTGACCAGCGGTCGGGCATCGTTCGCCCTCGGCACCCCAGTGCAGGTACACCGCGACGACGTCGTTGCTGGCGCGTGCCTTCCGGACGGCGGCCAGCAGCCGGGTGTCGTCGCGGGCCGCGGCCAGGCCGAACCCGTTGGCTCCGATGTCCCAGATCGAGTCATTGCTCTCCAGCGGGGACGCGTCGGCGGCCAGCACCGCCACCTTGACGCCCCGCACGGAGGCCTGGTAGGGCCGGAAAGCCTGCTCGGGACTGCGCCCGACCCCGAGAACGGCGACCCGGCTGCTGCGGGCCGCCTGCAGGGTGTCGCGCAGTCCGGCGGCGCCGTAATCGGCACCGTGGTTGTTGGCCATCGAGACCGCGTCGACGCCGGACCGCTCGAGCAGGGCGAGGGCCGATGGCGGGCTGCGGAACCAGTAGCGGCGCGACGGAACCTCGAGCTCCTTCTCCGCGCGCGAACCGCCAGACGTGAGGGCGCTCTCCAGGTTGACCACAGCCACGTCGGCGCTGCGTAGCACGGATCGCATCGGGCCCAGATTCGCGCCCCGGCGGTCCAACAGGGCCGCCAACCGACCCTCGAAGTGGATGTCGCCGGCGAAGGCCAGCGTCACCGACCAGCTGTCCGCGTCCCGCACGCTGCCGTCCTCCTCCGCCTTCGCGGGTCCGCGATCGGCCTGGTCGGTGACCGGGGAGCGGCGAGGAGCCTCGGGTCGGGGGACGGCCTGGATCTGGCCACCCGAAAGAACCAGGGCCAGCATGATCGCGAGCAGCCCGGCCCGGCGTCCCGTGCTCGATATGATCATGGGAACACCCCCTTGCATCAACTTTGCCCCAGACCGAACAAATCACGCCAGCCGTGTAACGAGTATGTGATGCGGCTTGGGACTGGTTGCCGGACCGGGCGGGCCGGTTCGGACAACTCCGGCTCGCGGACGGCGGCGCAGCGGCCTGACGGCCGGCTGTCCCGTCCGCCAGTCAAGCCGCGAACCGCGGAACCAGGGCCTCCATCTGCTCGATGACCAGCCGGATCGCCCGGGGCTGCTTGTCCGGCGGATAGTCGTGCTTGATCAACAGCCGCTTGACCGAGGAACGAAGTTTCGCCTCCACGTCGTCCCTGCCACCCGGTGGCGATGTCATCCGGCGGAGCGGACGGGGTAGATCGGCTTGACCCGCGCGTTCACGAACCGCCCCACCGACTCGGCGGCCAGCAGCTCACGGTGCACCGAGGGCGGCACCATCGCGTACACGTAGGTGTCGCCGCCGATGAACTTCACCGACAGTTCGTGCCGGCCCTCGTCGTAGCCGACGGCGGCGACGCTGGTGGAGTGGATCTGGGACATCTTCGGCATCGATCCACCTCTACCGCAGCCCCGGTTCCCGGCGGCGGAGGACGGGGCGGCGTGTCGCGAATCGGCAACGACAATGTGACGATCGCGAAGTTCGGGCAACGGATCTTGGCCGCCGTGGCCCCGGGGGCACGATGATCCGCGTTGCCCGCCTCAGAAGGAGCTCGACGCCGACGTGCCGCCGCTGCACCTGGTCCTGGGCCCGGATGCCGCCGACGTCAGCCCCTGAATTCGCTACGCGCGTTTCACCAGTACCCGGCGTGTCGCCCTCGTGACCCGGCACTCGGGTCGCGTTTTCAGATGCTTCCCCGTGGCACGCGATCAGGGCCACTCGCCATACCCGGGGAGCCGCCGGCCGACCTCGCCCTGGTTTTGCTACCCGACTCGGTCCTCGAGACCCGGACACGCCGGGTACCGGTGAAACGCGCGTAGCAGATTCAGGCGACGGGGCGGGTGATCGCCATCAGCAGGGTGTGCATCAGCGCCCACTTGCTCTCGGCCCCGAACAGGGTGGTCAGCTGCTCGTGCTCCCAGGTTGCCTTGAGTAGCGTCAGCCCCTCGTCGAAGGGCACCGTGAACTCCAGCCCCGCGTGGGCCAGCGCGTCGGAGATCAGTGCGCGGAGCTGCCGGTCGCACTCGTCCACGAAGGCCAGGTAGGGGGTGCGGAGGGCGGGCTGGCGGGCCGCGTACAGCAGCAGCTCTCGCTCGACCAGGATCGTCTCGCGGTCCTCGGTGCCGAACTCTACGAAGGCGGCCAGAACGAAGCTGACCAGGTCGGCCGTGTCCAGCTTCGTCGGCGCGGCCATGGTCCGGGCGACGGCCTGTTCAGCTGCGGCGAACTGGGTGCGGATCGACTTCCGAATCAGGGCGAGCACCAGCTCGTCCTTGTCGGCGAAGTTGGAGTAAAAGGCCCCGCGGGTGAAGCCGGCCGCTTCGCAGATCTCTTCCACGCTGGCCCCGATGATGCCCCGCTCGGCGAACATCCGCACCGCTGCGGCCATCAGCCGTTCCTGGGTCTGCGCCCGTCGGGCGGTCAGTGGCTTGTCCACTACCTCCGGCATCGCGTGGCCTCCGTTTTCAATACAGTCATGTATCCAATACAGTAGCGTATCGTGTCGTCCTACCTCTACGGCTTGGGCCGTTGGGCGTTCCGTCGCCGGGCCGCCCTGTTGGTGACCTGGCTCACGGTACTCGCGGTGCTGGGTGGTCTGGCCGCGGTCGGCGGGGGTGAGTTCGACGAGTCGTTCGACCTGCCGGGCACCGAGTCCCAGGTCGCGCTCGACTCCCTCGGCCGGACGTTTCCGCAGGCCGGGGGCACCACGGCGCAGGTGGTGGTCGTGGTTCCCGAGGGCGAGAGCGTCCGCGACGCCGAGGCCCGGGCCACCATCGAGCAGGCGGCGGAGGACTACGAGGCGATCGACCAGATCGACGACGCCGTCTCCCCGTTCGACGAGTTCGCGCGCGGGGTGATCTCCGACGACAACCGAGCGGCGATCATCACCCTCCGGTTCGAGGCCGAGTCGGGCAACATCACCGAGGCCACGTTCGACGCGTTGGCCGAGCAGACCGCTGAGCTCTCAGGTCAGTTCCCCGGTGGGCAGGCCTCGGTGGGCGGCGAGGCGTACAGCGACAACCGGCCCGGTCTGAGCCTCGCCGAGGGCATCGGCGTGCTGATCGCCTTGGTGGTACTGGTGATCACGCTCGGCTCGTTGCGCGCGGCCGGGATGCCGCTGTTCACCGCAGTCCTCGGCGTCGGCATCACCATGGCGCTGATCTTCGGCGCGACCGCTCTCACCACGATCTCCTCGACCACCCCGCTGCTCGCGTTGATGCTGGGCCTGGCCGTCGGCATCGACTACGCCCTGTTCATCACATCCCGGCACCGCGACCAGCTGCGGGACGGGATGGCGCCGGAAGAGTCGGTGGCCCGGGCCGCCGCCACCGCCGGGTCCGCCGTGGTCTTCGCCGGGCTGACCGTGATCATCGCGCTGTGCGGCCTGGCCGTGGCCCGGATCCCGTTCCTGACCACGATGGGCGTCGCCGCCGCCATCGGCGTGGCCATCGCTGTGCTGATCGCGCTGACCCTGCTGCCCGCACTGCTCGGGTTCGGCGGCGAGCAGCTGCGTCCCCGGGTGCGCAGCCGCCGGGCAGTTCGTGGGAAGAGCTCCCCTCGTAGTCGAGGTGAAGTCTCCCCGCGAGCGACAACGGGCCGGGTTCCGCGCGCCTGGGTCCGGCTGGTGACCAAGGTTCCGGCCCTGACAGTCATCCTGGTGGTCGTCGGCCTGGGCGCCATGGCGTACCCGGCCAAGGATCTGCAGATCGCCCTGCCCAGCAACGGCGTGGCCAACCCGGGCACCCCGGCCCGGGTGACGTACGACCTGATCAGCGAGCACTTCGGCGACGGCTACAACGGACCGCTGATCGTCACGGCCACCATCGTCAGCACCGACGACCCGCTCGAGGTGATGGACGGCATCGCCGACGAGATCCGCGCGCTGCCGGGCGTGGCGAGCGTGCCGCTGTCCACCCCCAATGAGGACGCCAGCACCGGCATCGTCCAGGTCATCCCGGAGAACGGCCCGGACGCTCCGGAGACCAAGGCGCTGGTCCGCGATCTCCGCGCCCTGAAACCGGTCATCCTCGAGCGCTACGACGTGCCGATCGCCGTCACCGGCTTCACCGCCGTGGCCATCGACGTCTCCGACCGGCTCGGTGGCGCGCTGCTGCCCTTCGGGGTGCTGGTCGTCGGCCTGTCCCTGGTGCTGCTGACCATGGTCTTCCGCTCGGTCGCGGTCCCGCTCAAGGCCACCATCGGCTACCTGCTCAGCGTCGGGGCGGCGTTCGGGGTCACGGCCATGGTCTTCGAGTACGGCTGGTTCTCCGACTTCTTCAACGTCGCCCAGACCGCGCCGGTGATCAGCTTCCTGCCCATCCTGCTGATGGGCATCCTGTTCGGGCTGGCCATGGACTACGAGGTGTTCCTGGTCTCCCGGATCCGCGAGGAGTACGTGCATCGGGGGGATGCCCACCGGGCCATCGAGGACGGCTTCGCCGCCTCGTCGCGGGTGGTGGTCGCGGCGGCCGTGATCATGTTCTCGGTCTTCGCCGCGTTCGTGCCGGACGGCGAGGGGCCGATCAAGACCATCGCGTTCGGCCTGGCCGTCGGGGTGTTTCTCGACGCCTTCGTAGTCCGGATGACACTGGTGCCGGCCGTGCTGGCCCTGCTCGGCCGGTCGGCCTGGTGGCTGCCGCGCTGGATCGACAAGCGGCTGCCGTCCTTCGACGTGGAGGGCGAGGCGCTCACCCACCAGCTGGCCCTGGCCGACTGGCCGGCACCGGGGGACACCCACGCCGTATACGCCGAGGACCTGGCCGTAGGGAACGCTCGGGTATCCCTGGCCGTCCGCCCCAGCGAGGTCGCGGTGATCGACGGGCCGGACGCCAGCGCGCTACTGCTGACCCTGTCCGGCCGGATGGCCATCGCCGAGGGCCGGGTCAAGGTGGCCGGCCTGGTGCTGCCCGAGCAGGCGGCCGCGGTCCGGCGGCGGACCGCGTACCTGGACTGCGCGACCAGCCCGAACGTCCACCGCGAGCTGGCCGGCCTGGTGCGGGCCCAACCGGAGATCCTCTTCGTCGACCATGCCGACCTGGTCCCGCTCGCGACGTTCGACGGCCTCGGGCTGACGGTCGTCCTCGGCGTACGCGACCGAGCCCTGATCGACGAGCTTCGCCCCGAACTCCTCACCGCTTCCCGTTTCTGAACCCACCTGAAGGACTGCCGTTCATGAACATCTCCCGCCGGCTCTGGACCCTGCTCGGTCTGCTGCTGGTCCCGCTTGTGGTCGCTGGTGGGTTCCTGTGGGCGACCTGGGACTACGACTCCCGCCTGGAACGCGTCGAGGCCGCCGTGGTCAACCTGGACGAGCCGGTGCGGCTGGACGGACAACTTGTGCCGCTGGGCCGCCAGCTCGCCGGCGGGCTGGTCGAGGGCCCGGAGGAGGAGAACTTCCGCTGGACCCTGACCGACAACGAGGACGCGGCCGACGGGCTGGCCGCCGGTCGCTACGCCGCGGTGGTCACCATCCCGGCCGACTTCTCGGCGCGGGCCACCTCGTTCAGCGAGAACGACGCTGACGCCGCGGAGCGGGCGACGATCGAGGTGCAGACGTCGGAGGTGAGTGGGATCGCCGACCCGGTGGTCGGCCGCGCCGTGACCGCGGCGGCCACTCGGGTGCTGAACACCGAGCTGACCGAGCAGTACCTCAACGGCATCTACCTGGGCTTCAACCAGCTCAACCGCCAGTTCGGCACGCTGGCGGACGGCGCGGACAAGCTGGCCGACGGGGCGGGGGACCTGTCCGACGGACTCAGCCAGTCCGCGACCGGCGGTCGCGAGCTGGCCGACGGGCTGGACCAGCTCGACCGCGGCGCCGACCAGCTGGCCACCGGAACTCGTGACCTGGCGAACGGAGCGGGCCAGCTCAGCACCGGGCTCGGCCAGCTGGCCGGTGGGGTGACCGGGACGGCGAACGGGGCGGATGATCTGGCCGCCGGAACCGACCAGCTGGCCGACGGCGCGGACGGTGTGGCGGACGGAGCCCGCGACCTCAGCGCCGGCACCCGGCGGCTGGACCGGGGGGCGGAGCAGCTGGCGGACGGCGCCGATGACCTGGCCGGCGGGGTCGCCGCCCTGCGCAACGGCACCGCCTCGCAGCCAGGCGGGACCAAGGCGTACGCGGCTGGCGTCCGGGAGTTCGCGGGCGGCTTGGACCAGTACCAGGATCAGCTCAACGCGTACGCCGAGCAGGCCGACGCCCAGCTGGCGCGGCTGGTGCCCTGCCCCGCCGAACTGCCGGTCGAGTCCTGCCCGGTCTTCTACGCCGGGCTGCGGGCCGGCACCACGATCGGCGCGCAGGGCTTGGCTGATCAGGGAGAGCAGCCAGGTCTGCTGAGCAGTGCCGAGCGGCTGGCCGACGGAGCAGCGGGCATCGACGCGGGGGTCGGCCGGCTGCAGACCGGGGCGACGACGTACGCGCGCGGTGTGGACACCTTCGCCGACGGGGTCGGCGAGCTGGCCACCGGCACCGGCGCGCTGGCCCGAGGCGCGCGAGAGCTGGCCGGCGGCGCCGGCCGACTGGCGAGCGGGACCGGGGACCTGGCCGACGGGCTGGACCAGCTGGCCGCCGGGGCGGGACGGTCGGCGACCGGCGCCAGGGATCTGGCCACCGGGACCAGCCAGCTGAGCACCGGCGTATCGCAGCTCGCCGTCGGCACCGGGCAGTCGGCAGACGGGACCGGCAGGCTGGCGGACGGGCTGACACAGCTGTCGACCGGCGGCAAGGGCCTGGCCGACGGGACGCGGGAGTTCGCTGACGGCATCGCCGATGGCCGCCGCGAGGTGCCGACCTACACCGAGAGCGAGCGCGACCGGCTCTCCGGCGTGGTCAGCGCGCCGGTGGCCGTGCCGGCGAGCGATGGGGCGTCGTACTCCGACATCGCCACCACGACCTTGCTCGTGGTGTTGGCCCTCTGGCTCGGCGGGCTGGCCGCCTTCGTCGTGCTGCGGCCGGTGACGGCACGGGTGCTGGCCTCGATGAAGCCGTCCTGGCGGCTGGCCTTCGAGGCGCTCGGTCCCGCCGCGGCGATCGGCGCGGTCCAGGCCGTCGTGCTGAGCGTGGTGCTGCAGCGGCTGCTCGACCTGTCGGTGGGACAGACCGCAGCCCTCGTGCCGTTCGCGATGTTGACCGCGGTGACCTTCGCCGCCGTCAACCAGGCGCTGGTCGCCGCCATGGGTGGGCTGGGCCGGTTCCTGTCGGTGCTCGCCGCCGTGGTCGTCACCGCCGGCGCCCTTACCGCGGCCGCTCCCGCCTTGTTCGCCGCGGTTGTGCCCTACCTACCACTCACCCCGGCCCTGCAGGGCATACGCGCTCTGGTCAGCGACGGGGGCGGCGTGGGGCCGGCGGCCGGCGTACTGGTGGGCTGGCTGCTGTTGGCCATCAGCGTCAGCGTGCTGTCGGTGGCCCGGCGACGGATGCTGCCGGCCAGCATTCCGTCGGTCTCCAGGTTGTCCGGCGCTTCCGGTGCTCTAGCACCCTGAGCGCCGGACGGCTCAGTGTGCGGTGGGTAGCCAGACCCGCATCGTGGCCGGGCCGCGAACCTCGACGCGATCTTCGCCGGGTCCGACCAGACCGCCCGGGGTGGCCTGGACACTCTCGACCGGTCCGGAGTTGCGGTGCCGTCCCAGGTCTCGGTCGTTGGCTTCGACAACTGGGAGGCCCTCGCCACCAACTCCCGTACGGCGCTCACCACCGTCGACCCGAACCTGCAGCAGCTCGGTCGTATCGCGGTCCGGCGGCTGTTCGCCGTGATCGCCGGGCCGCCCTGGTCAGGGACAGAGACGCTGTCGTGCCGCCTGGTTGCCCGCGAGTCCACCTCATCCAGCGGCTGACCGGTGAGTGGCGCGGCCCAAGAAGACGGCGCGCAGCGGCTCGTTGCTCTCCAGCTCGGCGGCCCGGTTGAACGCGGCGGTCGCTTCGGTGTACCGGCCGAGCCGCTCCAACACGTCGCCACGGGCGGCGTGGAACAGCGGGTAGCGCTGCAGGCTCTCCACGTCGACGAGCGCGTCGAGGCGCTTCAGGCCGGCGGCCGGACCATCGGCCCGAGACACGGCGACCGCGTGGTTGAGGTCGAGAACGGGAGAGGGCGTGAGGTGACGGAGCACCGTGTACAGCGCGGTGATGCGGCGCCAGTCAGTCGAGGCCACGTCGACCGCGCGGGCATGGCAGGCGGCGATCTCGGCCTGCAGCGTGTACGGGCCGCCGCCGAGCTCGCCGGCGCGGGCCAGGTCGGCCAGACCACGGCGAATCAGCAGCCGGTCCCAGCGACGGCGGTCCTGGTCCTCGAGCAACACCGGAGTGCCATCGGGTGAGTGTCGCGCCGGTAGCCGGGACGCCTGCAGCTCCATCAGGGCCACCAGACCCTGGGCCTCCGGGTGCGTGGGCTGCAACGCGACCAGCCGGCGGCCGAGACGCAGCGCGTCGTGGCAGAGCTCCGGCCGGGTCCAGTCCTCCCCGGCGGCCGAGGCGTACCCCTCGTTGAAGATCGCGTAGACCACGGCGAGCACGACGGCCAGCCGGGCCGGCAGGCCAGCAACCGTCGGCAGGTCGAAGCGGGCGCCCGTCGCGGCCAGACGCCGCTTGGCTCGCACGATGCGCTGGGCGGCGGTGGCCTCGCTGACCAGGAAGGCCCGGGCGATCTCCGCGGTCTGCAGCCCGGCGACCACCTTCAGGGTGAGCGCGATCTGGTTCTCCCGGCTCAGGGCCGGGTGGCAGGACATCAGGATCAGCGTGAGCTCGTCGTCGCGTACCGGGTCGTCGAGCATGGCGGTCACCTCCTCGGCTGCGTCGTGGGAGTCGGGCTGGTCAGCGGCGTAGAGGGCGTGCTTCCGGTCGCCCAGCGTGCGGCGCCGCGCGTGGTCGACAAGGCGGTGGTGTGCGGTGGCCATCAGCCAAGAGCCGGGGTGCCGCGGAACGCCGTCGACCGGCCACTGCCGGAGGGCAGCGGCGAAGGTGTCCTGGGCGAGGTCCTCGGCCAGTCCTAGGTCGCCACCCGTACGCCGCAGCAGCGCGGCCGTCAGCCTGGCGGACTCGATCCGCCAGACTGCGGCCACGGTGTCGGCGATGTCGCCGGTCACGCCGGCGGCTCACCGCCCGTCATGATCTGCCGTACCTGCGACGTCCCGGTCCAACCCGGCCATCGGTCGCGGTGCAGGTCCATGAACCGGCGGGTCCACTCGACCGCGTCCTGTTTCGACCGGACCTCGTAGACGACGTAGCTGACCAGTTCCTTGGTCTCGGTGAACGGACCGTCGAGGATGCTCAGATCGCCGGCCTCGACGGTCACATCGGTACGGGTGTCGGGCAGCAGGCCGCCCATGTCGAGCATCACGCCCGCGGCGTTGGCCTCCTGGCCGAGGGTCATGATCGCCTCGAACAGCTCGGGCGGGGGCGGGGAGTCGGGCTGGCTGGCGAAGAGAACAGAGAGGTAGCGCATCTTTCGTGTTCCTTTCAGGATCAGGGGAGGTCAGGAGGACTGGGACACCGAGCGGTACTGGTGCACCGCTACCCCGGCCAGCCACGCCCAGGCGGCGAGCACCGCGGCCACGAAGGTCAGGATGACGGCTGGGCTGGACGAGCCGCTGCTGATCCCGACGAAGGCCGCGGTGAAGCCCACGCCGGTGAGGCGCGACCACCAGGCGAGGCGGCGGGCACCCGAGCGCGCGAATGTGCGGGCCAGGACGAAGCAGGCGGCGATGAAGGCGGCGAAGCCGATCCCGCCGGCCACGAAGTGACCGATGCCGTGCCAGCTCGGAACCGTCGGGACCGGGGCGCCGACCGGGTAGCCGGCGGCCGGGTCGGCGACCAGTAGGCCGGACACGATCAGACCGACGCCGTACGTCGCGACCAGCCGCGGTGCCCAGCGGCTGGAGCTCGAGCGGCGCAGGCCGACGGAGAAGGCGACGACCATGGCTCCGGTCAGGACCAGGTTGGCCATCTGGATCCAGCCCTGCGGGCCGGCGGCCAGCTGGCTCCAGGCGTGCCGGGTCAGATCGAACCCGTCGTGGGCCAGGGCCTGGGCAAGCGACGTGGCCACGTAGAACGGGCCGGCGATCACGCCGTAGCCGAGCAGGGATCGGGTGACCCGCTGCGCCGGCGTGCAGTCGCTACGCGAAACAGTGCCGGCGGTCGGGGCGAGAGTGGTGGCGGACATCGGGACTCCTTCTCAAGGCTGAGGCACCGCTTCGGGGTGCCTTCACCCTCTGCTCGATCGGCCGTGTCGCGGATCGACAGCTACGCGGAGGAAGTTTCGGAATTCTTCTGGAGCTCGCGTACGCGCTCGAGTACGCCCGGCATGGCCGCCTCGACCGCCGCCAGCGTGTCGTTGAAGCCTTCGGCGTTGCCGTACCAGGGATCGGGTACGCCGGAGCCGGGCTCGGCGTCCGGGTCGTAGTCGGTGAGCAGGCTGACGTTGCGGGCCTCCGGCGCCAGCCCCATCATGCGGGTGACGTGGATGTCCTCCATGGCGATCACCAGGTCGGCGTTCTCAATCTCCTCGCGGGTGATCCGGTGCGCCATGTGGCCGTCGACCCGGTAGCCATGCTCGCGCAGCACCGCCTCCGCGCGCCGGTCGATCGGCGCGCCGAGCTCCTCGGCGCTGGTCGCCGCGCTGGCGAACTCGACGTCGGTCAGGCCCTGGTCCTCGGCCATTCGCTCGGCGACGCGCTCGGCCATCGGGGACCGGCAGATGTTGCCCCAGCAGACGAAGACCACCCGAACGGGGGCGTCAGGCACGGACCCGCCGTCGCTCGTCGTCCCGGTCGGGGATGAAGGCGTTCAGCACGAAGCTGACGATGGACACGACGATCGACGCCCACAACGCGGTCCAGAAGCCGTCCACGCTCCAGCCGAGGTTGAACAGGTCGGACAGCCATGAGGTCAGCATCAGCATCAGGGCGTTGATCACGACCAGGAACAGCCCGAGGGTCACGATCACGATGCATCCGGTGACAAGGGTGAAGATCGGTTTCACGATGGCGTTCACGACGCCGAAGATCAACGCCACGATCAGCAGGGTCACGACCTTGCCGCCGGTGGTCGGTGCGGTCAGGGTGATGCCGCTGAACAGCCATGTCGCCACCGCCAGCGCTCCCATGTTGGCCAGGACCCGGAGAAGAAACCTCATGCCTCGATGATGCCCGGTCCTCGGTCAGACGAGGTTGTCCTTCTCCTCGGCCAGCGTCGTGTCGTCCCCGTGGCCGGTCTTGACGATGGTCTGCCCCGGGAGGTCCAGCAGCTTGTCGGTGATGCTGGCGAGCAGGAGTGGCCGGTCGCTGAAGCTGCGTCCCGTCGCGCCCGGCCCGCCGTGAAACAGCGTGTCCCCGGTGAACACCGTGGCCAGCTCCTTGGCGTAGAAGCACACGGCCCCGGGCGCGTGCCCCGGCGTGTGCAGCACGGTCAGCGTGGTCCCCGCCACCTCGATCTGCTGGCCGTCGGCCAGCTCACCTTCCGGCGGCGCGTCGTGGGTCTGGCGCCACAGCGGCAGGTCGTCCGGGTGCAGCAGTACCGGGGCGCCCACGGCGGCTGCGAGGGCCGGCGCCACGCGTATGTGGTCATCGTGGGCGTGGGTGCACAGCACCGCCCGCACCGTCCGGTTCCCGACCAGCTCCAGGATCGGAGCGATGTCGTGCGGCGCGTCGATCACCACACACTCGTCGTCGTCGCCGACCACCCAGACGTTGTTCTCGACGTCGAAGGTCTCCCCGTCCAGGGAGAACGTGCCGGAGGTGACCGTGTGGTCGATCCGGGCGGTCACATGACCACCACCGAGCGCAGCACGTTGCCGCCGTTCATCTTCTCGAACGCCGCGTCGATCTCGTCGATCCCGATCTCCTCGGTGACGAAGGCGTCCAGCGGCAGCCGGCCCTGCAGGTAGAGGTCGATCAGCATCGGGAAGTCGCGGTCAGGAAGGCAGTCGCCGTACCAGCTGGACTTCAGCGACCCGCCGCGGCCGAACACGTCGAGCAGCGGCAGCTCCAACGTCATCGCCGGCGTGGGTACGCCGACCAGCACCACCGTGCCCGCCAGGTCGCGGGCGTAGAAGGCCTGCTTGTACGTCTCGGGGATGCCGACCGCGTCGATGACCACGTCGGCGCCGAACCCTCCAGTGAGGTCCTGCACGGCCTTGACCGGGTCGGCCTCCTTCGAGTTGACCACGTCGGTCGCCCCGAGCTCCCGGGCGGTGGCCAGCTTGCGGTCGTCGATGTCGACGCCGATGATCTTGGCCGCGCCGGCCAGCCGGGCGCCGGCGATCGCTGCGGCACCCACCCCGCCGCACCCGATCACCGCGACCGAGTCACCGCGGCCCACGTTGCCGGTGTTCATCGCCGCGCCGAGGCCGGCCATCACGCCGCAGCCGAGCAGCCCGGCCACCGAGGCCCGGGCTGCCGGGTCCACCTTGGTGCACTGCCCCGCAGCGACCAGGGTCTTGTCGAGAAACGCGCCGATGCCGAGGGCCGGCGACAGCTCGGTGCCGTCCTCCAGCGTCATCTTCTGAGTCGCGTTGAAGGTCGCGAAGCAGTACCACGGCCGGCCGCGCTTACAGGCGCGGCAGCTGCCGCAGCAGGCGCGCCAGTTCAAGATCACGTAGTCGCCAGGCGCGAGGTCGCGTACGCCGTCCCCGACGGACTCCACGGTGCCGGCCGCCTCGTGCCCGAGCAGGTACGGGTAGTCGTCGCCGATGCCGCCCTGGACGTAGTGCAGGTCGGTGTGGCAGACCCCGCAGGCCAGGACCTTGACCACCGCCTCGCCCGGACCGGGGTCGGGCACGTTGATGGTGACCCGCTCCACCGGCGCGTCTTTGCTGCGGGCAATGACTCCTGAGACCTGCTGCGGCATATGGGCTCCTTCGACCGGTTACGGGGGTGTCCTGCGAGCCTAGCGAGGCCGAGACGCTCAGCTCTCGCGCAGGAGCGCGGAGCGTTCTTGCAACCAAGGGTTGCGCATTGTCGGCCGGAGCTGTAGCGTATGCGTAACCAAACGTTGCAGGAGGTTGACATGGAGCTCGGAACCATCGAGCGCGAGATCTACGTCGAGGCACCACCCGAGGTCGTCTTCGAGGTGGTGAGCAGTCCGGACCATCTCAAGGAGTGGTGGCCGGACGACGCCCAGTACGAGCCGACGCCCGGATCGGTTGGGGAGATCGTCTTCGGTGACCGCAACGCCGACGGCGCCGTGGTGCCGTTCACCGTCGTCGACGCGCGACCGCCCCAGACGTTCTCGTTCCGGTGGACGCACCCCGCCGACGAGGTGGCGGCGGCGGGCAACTCGCTGCTGGTCACCTTCGCCCTGACCCCATCGGGCGGCGGGACGCTGCTCAGGATGACCGAGACCGGCTTCCGCGAGATGGGTTGGGAGGTCGCCGTCCTCGAGCATCAGTACACCGAGCACGTCTCCGGTTGGGAGTTCTATCTGCCCCGGTTGGCCTCGTACGTCGAGACGCTGAGGGTACGGCGATGAGCACCACGGTGGCCGAGAAGGTCGACGACGCCCTCTGGTCCGCGATCGGGGACCCGACCCGGCGCCGGATGCTCGACCTGCTGCTCATCGAGGGCGACGGCACCGCAACCACACTCGGCCACCAGCTGCCGGTCACCCGACAGGCGGTGGCCAAGCACCTCGGCGTCCTCCACCGGGTTGGCCTGGTGCGAGCGACGCCGGCCGGCCGGGAGAAGCGGTACCGGGTGGACGGCGCCCAGCTCGGCCGTGCGGTGGCCCAGCTGTCGTCGGTCGGGTCGGCGTGGGACGCCCGGCTGCAGAGGATCAAGCGGATCGCCGAGGCGATCCAGGCCAACCAATCGGACCAACAAGATCGGGGGAAGTGAGAGATGGTGGACATTTTGCACCGGGTCGGCGTCAGGACACCGACGCCGGACAAGGTGTACGACGCGCCGACGACCTTCGAGGGCCTCGCCGGCTGGTGGACCGAGGGTGCGCAGGCGCCGCGGGACGTGCAGATCAGCGACTGGCACTGAGCCTCGCGAGCAACAGCGTGAATGATTCGGCTTGGTCTACCCGGCCGAATCGTTCCCGCTGTCGGCCGGCAAGCCGCTTCGGGCCTTCTGCCGGGCGTAGAAACGTCGGGCACGGTTGCGGTTGCCGCAGTCGGCGGCGACGCACCAGCGCCGGTTGCGCCGCGGCGAGGTGTCGAGGTAGACCCAGCCGCAGGCGGCGTCCTCGCACTGGTGCAGCGCCGCCACCTCCGGACTGGTCAGCAGCCCCAGCACGGAGCGGGTGGCCCGGTCCCGTGGCGTAGTCAGCGCCAGCCCGGCCTCGGTCCAGTTCCAGTGGTCCTCCGTGTACGCCAGCCGCGACCGGTCCAGAACCTCCCGATGCGCGGCGGCGAGCTGGTCGACCGCCGTGGCGTTCCGTTCGACCAGCGCGGCGTACGCCGTCTCGCGCAGTGCCCGGAACGCGGTCAGCTCGTTCGCGGCTCGCTGCGGCTCGGCCCGGGCCTGCCGAGCGAGAGCCAGCTGCTCGGACCGGGTCACCACGCCGCCCTGCGCCGCCCAGGCCAGGACACCGTCGTAGTCGATCAGGTCCTCGGTGCGTTCCTTCGGGTCCAGCCGCCACTCGACCGTGTTCAGCAGGTCCAGCGCCACGTGGCCGGCGATGAACTCGAACGTCCGCGACGGCGAGGCCTTCGTCATAACGCCCATCATGTCACTTGCGCATTAGAAAAATCCATGCCAGTGTCTAATGGGTGAGGAGCGCAAAGACCGTTAGAAGACAGTCACCGGGCGATCCGTCGGTCATCCCGCGATCGCTGCTGGCGCGGTCCGGCGGCGCATACCGTCAGGTCATGTACGGATCGATACCGATCGGCAGCGCCCTTGCCGGGGTGGTCGGCGAGCTGGTCGGAACCCGGACCGGCGTGCTGGTCGGCGCCATCGGGCTGGCCCTGTCGGCGCTGCCGATGCTCACCCGGAGGATCTGGGCGCTGCGTGATCCGCAGGGCGGGGTCGCGGCGTGACCGAGACGAGAACGGAAGCCGGCTGGCGCGCAGGATTCCGGACCGGGGCCACGCTCGCCCTGGCCACCGGCGCCCTCGGGGTGAGCTTCGGCGCGTACGCGGCCCTGGCCGGTTGGCCGCCGGTCGCCTCGGTCGTGATGTCGACGGTGGTGTTCTCGGGATCGGCTCAGTTCGCCTACGTCACCGCCACCGCCGGCGGTGGGAGTCTGCTGCTCGGGCTGGGCGCGGCGGCGCTGATGAACCTCCGGTTCGTGCCGATGGCGGCGGCCGCGGCCCGCAGCCTGCACGGCGGACGACTGCGCCGGGCGGTCGAGGGACAGGCGGTGGTCGACGGGTCCTGGGTGGCCGCGCAGCGGGCCGACGGGACGACCGACCGGGAGCTGATGATCGGCGCCACCCTGGTCCAGGGGGCGGCCTGGATCGCCGGGACCGCGGCGGGCGCGTTGCTGGTTCCGTCGGCCGACCTGCTCTACCGGCTGGGGCTGGACATCGTCTTTCCTTGCTTCTTCCTTTTGCTGCTACTGGAGGCACTCCGGGGCCGGCCGGGTGACCGGTGGGTGGCCCTGCTGGCGGCCGCAATCGCGGGGCTGGCGCTGATCGTCGTGCCCGTCGGTCTAGCGCTGCTGCTGTCGGCGGCCGCGAGCCTGGTGGTGCTGCTCCCGAGGCGGCGGTCGTCGTGACGGTGATCGTAGTGGGGATCCTGGTCCTGGCGCTGATGAACTTCACGTTCAAGGCCGCCGGGCCGGCGCTGCTGATGGATCGGGAGCCCTCGCCCACGGTGCAGGAGCTGGTGATCAGCCTGTCCCCGGCCCTGCTGACCGGCCTGGTGGTGGTCGAGCTGGCTGGGGCGCGCTGGGCCCACCTGGACTGGACCTCCCTGCTCCCGCTGGCCGCCGCGGCCGTGGCCTATCGCAAGGGCGTACCGGATCTGGTCTGCATCCTGATCGCCGTCGGCCTGGCTGCCGGCCTGCGCGCCCTGGTCTGACCCAGGCGGCGTGGGGGTCTCATCGGCGTCAGGCCGGCTGTACGTGCGGCCGGGACTGCCAGAGGGCCCAGTCACCGCTGACCCGCCCGGCGGTCTCCAGCAGCAGCGGCAGGTAGCTCCCGAGCAGCTTCTCGGTGGAGGTCTCGGCCGCATGGACGGTGACGTTCATAGCGGCGCGGACGGCCCCGGTGCCGTCCCGAACCGGGGCGGCCACCGAACGTACGCCGGGGGCCAGCTCCTCGTCGGCCAGCGCCCAGCCCTGGGCGCGGACCCGGATCAGCTCGCGCTGCAGGTCCGCCACCGGTCGCTCGGGCGCGGGCGGAAGACCTGACCGGCTCGGCTCCGCCAGCGCCGCCGCCATCGCGTCCTCGTCCAGCGCCGCGAGCAGCACCTTGCCCTGGGAGGTCCGGGCCGCGGGGAACCGGGTGCCGATCTCGACCCGGAGCGCGATGATCTTGGGCACCGCGACCCGAGCGACGTAGACGATGTCCGACCCGTCGAGCTGGGCCATCGACGAGGACTCTCCCGTCCGGGCGACCAGCGCCTCGAGGTGCGGCCGGGCGATGTCCCACAGCCCGAGCGACGACACGTAGGCCATCCCGAGGCCGAGCACCTTGGGGGTCAGCGCGAAGGTGTTGTCGCTGACCCGGACGTAGCCGAGCTCGGCCAGGGTGAGCAGCAGCCGGCGGGCGGTCGGCCGGGCCAGCTCGGCCGCCACGGCGATCTCGCTCAGGGTCATCGCCGGACGGCCGGCGTCGAAGCAGGCCAGCACGTCGAGCCCTCGAGCCAGAGCCTCGACGAAGTCGGGACCGCTACCCCGTCCGGCCATGCCTCACCTCAGCTCGACGCCGCCTCGCCGAAGATCGACTCCCGCGCCTCTCGGGTCGCCGCCGAGCGGTAGTCCGTGTAGGTGTACGGGTTGTCCAGCACCTTGTCGTCGCTGGGCAGGTCGGGATGCATCCCGGCCTCCCACACGTCTTCGCCCATGTCCGCCCGCAGGTAGTCCACGGTCGCGGCCACGGCGCGGCGGGCCTTGTCCAGGTCCACCCCGACCAGCCGGTGCTCGTCCTTGACCACCCGGCCGTCGATGATCACCGTGTGCACGTCGCCGCGCTGGGCCTGGAACGCCACGTGCCCGTACGGGTTGAGCAGCGGGAACGACACCGGCGAGTGGTCGTTCTTGATCAGCACCAGGTCGGCCTTCTTGCCGGGCTCCAGGCTGCCGAGGTCGTCCCGCTTGAGCACCTCCGCCCCGCCGCGGGTCGCCCAGCCGACCACGTGCTCAGCCCGCAGATGCGCCGAGGTCACCGTCTCCCCGGCCACGTGGGCCTCCAGGTGCTCGCGCGCCCGGTCCGCCCCGAGCGTGGTGCGCATCGCCGAGAACAGGTCGCCGCTCCACCACACGCTGGTGTCCATCGACAGCGACACCGGGATGTCGTAGCGCCGGACCTGCCAGGTGGGCGGGTAGCCCTGGCCGGCGCTCTGCTCCGACTCGGTGGACACCGAGATCGACCCGCCGCTGGCCGCGATCCGCAGGTAGGAGTCCTCGTTGAGCGTGGCGGCGTGCACGTAGACAGTCTCCGGAGTGGCGAAGCCGTTCTCGTGCATCAGCCGGATGCCGGCGTCGTTGGTGGCGCCCCACACCCCCGCGTGCGTGGTCACCGGCAGCTCAAGATCCCGCGCCACCTCGAACGCGGCCCGCTCCGGGAACGACGGGTCACCGGTTACGTCGAACGCCAGCTGGACCCGCAGCCGGTCGTCCGCGGCCCGCTTGCGTTCCTCCAGGAACCGGCGGACCTCCGGCTGCGCCGTCCACTCCCACGGAGCCGCCTGGATGTTCCCGTACGCCAGCACGAACCGGGCCGGTACCTCCTGGAGAGCCTCGACGGCCGCGGCGGCGTGGTCGACGGTCTGCAGCCCGTGCGACCAGTCGAGCGTCGTCGTGACGCCGGCGTCGATCGCCTCGATGGCGCCCAGCAGGTTGCCCGCGTAGATGTCCTCGGGCCGGAACCGGCGCCCGTGCTCGAGGTAGTACCAGACGAAGTACTGGGTGAGCGTCCAGTCGGCGCCGTAGCCGCGCATCGCGGTCTGCCACAGGTGGCGGTGGGTGTCGATCATGCCGGGCAGAACGATCCCTCCGCTGGCGTCGATCTCCCGGGCTCCGGGCGGAGCCTCGACGCCGGCCCCCACCGCCGCGATCTTGTCATCGACCACCAGAACGTCGGCGTCGGTCAGCACCCGACGATCGGCGTCCATAGTGAGCACCGTGCCATGCCGCAGCACGATGGCCGACGAGTCGTTCTCCGCCACATCTCCTCCTCGAGAAACCGCGGACGTACGTCCGCATAGCGGTCCATCCCCTGTTCCGGACACTGTGGACCCGCGGCTCGGCGACTGTCAATGGTGACCTTGACAGGCACTGAGTCGGCAGCCGAGACTCGGCAACACGACGGACGCTTGTCCGTTGAGCGGACGACAGCGAGGTGAGGAGTGGCCGAGTCCAGCCCGCGTGGGCCGCTGGCCGGGCTGCTGGTCGCCGATCTCTCGCGCATCCTCGCCGGACCGTACGCCACCATGCTGCTGGCCGACCTGGGTGCCGAGGTGATCAAGGTGGAGGGGCCCAAGGGCGACGACACCCGGACCTGGCAGCCACCGGTCCGCGACGGGGTCGCCACCTACTACCTGGGCATCAACCGCAACAAGCGCTCGATCGCGCTGGACTTCGCCGACCCGGCTGACGCGGTCCTCGCCCGAGAGCTCGTCTCCCGCGCCGACATCGTGATCGAGAACTTCCGGCCCGGCGGGCTCAGCCGGTTCGGCCTGGACTACGAGTCCGTGGCCGCCGGCAACCCTTCGATCATCTACGCCTCGATCAGCGGCTTCGGCAGTGGCGAGAAGGGGGCCGGGCTGCCGGGCTACGACCTGATCGTGCAGGCCATCTCGGGCCTGATGAGCCTGACCGGGGACCCGGACGGCCCGGCGTACCGGGCGGGGATCTCGGTGTTCGACGTGATGGCCGGGCTGCACGCCACCATCGGCGTACTGGCCGCCCTGCACAAGCGGCACGAAACCGGCCGCGGCCAGCACGTCGAGGTCAACCTGCTGTCATCCGCCCTGTCCGGCCTGGTCAACCACTCCAGCGCTTACGTGGCCGGCGGCACGGTGCCCTACCGGATGGGCAACAGCCACCCCAGCCTGTTCCCCTACGAGCCGCTGCCCTGCGCCGACGGCGACCTGATCATCACCGCCGGCAACGACGGGCAGTTCGCCAAGCTCTGTGCCGTGCTGGACCTGCCCGAGCTGGTCGACGACCCGCGGTTCGCCCACAACCAGGATCGGACGGCGAACCGGGACGCGCTCCGGCCGCTGCTGGTGGAACGGCTGCAGACCCGGACGAAGCAGGAGTGGTTCTTACGTATCATCGCCGCCGGCGTGCCGTGCGGACCGATCAACACCATCGATGCCGGCGTCGCGTTCGCCGAGGAGATCGGTCTGGACCCGGTGGTCGAGGTCGGCCCCAAGGGCCACGCGGTGCCCAGTGTCCGGCACCCGATCACCTTCTCGGAGAGCGTCGCGGAGTACCGGCTGCCGCCGCCCGGGCTGGACGAGCACGGGGCCGAGATCCGCGCCTGGCTGGAAGCACCGGAGGAGCAATGACTCTCCCTGATCAAGGCAAGGGGGACGACTCTGGACCCCCGATGAGCCAATCCCCGCAGTTCCCCACCTCGCTGGGGACGTCCGACCCCGACCACATCCGGTTGCTCGGCCGGGACGTGGCCGCTGACCTGATGGGCAAGGTGGGCTTCGGGGAGCTGGCGTTCTGGCTGGTCACGCTGCGCCGGCCGACCCCCGGCGAGGTCCGGGTGTTCGAGGCCGTGCTCGTTGCCCTGGCCGACCACGGTTTCACCCCCACCGCCATCGCCGCCCGGCTGACCTACCTCTCGGCGCCGGACTCGCTGCAGGGTGCCCTGGCCGCCGGGCTGCTCGGCGGCGGCTCCCGCTTCCTCGGGGTGACCGAGGACTGCGGCCAGTACCTGGACGAGGTGCTGGAAGCGCGGGATGAGCTGCCGAGCGACGACGCGGGCTGGGACGCGCTGGCCCTGGAGGCCGTCCGGGCGACCAAGGCGGCCGGCCGCTTCGTGCCCGGGCTCGGTCACCCGGTGCACAAGGCCGGGGACCCGCGTACGCCGGCCCTGATCGCGATCGCCCAGGAGGAGGGCCTCTACGGACCCCACCTGCGGCTGTTCAGCGCCATCGGCCGGGTGCACGACCAGGTTCTCGGCCGTACGTTGCCGCTGAACGGAGCCGGGGTGTGCGGAGCAGCGCTGGCCGACCTCGGGCTGCCGGTCGACCTGCTGCGGGGATTCGCCCTGCTGGCCCGGACCGCCGGACTGCTCGGCCAGCTGGCCGAGGAGCGGCGTCGGCCGATCGGCATGGACGTCTACCGCACCGTCGATGGGGGCGCCACCTACGTCGACCCGAGCGAGATGCTGAGCTGAAGGAGGACGCATGGCCACCATCGCCGCGGTGATCGCATCGACCCACCACCCCTTCTACTACCGGGCGAGCACGTCCACCGGGGCGGACCGGCCGCCGTTCGCCGACGAGTGGGTGGAGAAGATCGAGCGGTTCCGGGAGACGCTGACCCGGGCGCGGCCGGACGTGCTGGTGATGGTGGGCAGCGACCACTTCCACCAGCTGTGGCTGGACAACATGCCTCAGTTCCTGGTCGGCAAGGCGCCGTTCTTCGACGCCAACTTCTACAACGAGGAACGTGAGTTCGGGCTGCCCCGGATGACTCTGCGCGGGGAGGAGGACCTGGCCAGCCACATCCTGCGGAACGGGCTGGACCGCAACTTCGACCTGGCGTTCAGCAACGAGCTGCGGATCGACCACAGCATCACCTGCCCGATCATCACGCTCCGCCCGCAGGCCGACCTGCCGATCGTGCCGATCTACACCAACATCTTCGCGCCGCCGCTGCCGCAGCCGCGGCGGTTCGTCGAGCTGGGGCGGACGATCCGGGAGCTGGTCGAGAGCTGGCCGTCGGACCTCCGGGTAGCGATCATCGGCACCGGTCACCTGTCGCTGGAGCTCGGCGGGCCACGCCAGTTCGGGCCGCACGGACCCGACCCGGACTTCGACCGCAAGGCGGTGGAGTGGATTGCCACGTCGAACCTGTCCGGCTGCCTGGCCGAGGTGACCCTGGACAGCCTGCACGCGCCCGGCAACGCCACGCACGGGTTCATGGACTTCATGCTGATGATGGGGGTCGCCGGCGAGAACGTCACCGCCGACCACGTCGACACCCTCGACCTCTTCCACACGATGGAGGCGTATTTCACCTGGTACCCCCAGCGACCGCCAGGGGGACGACCCCCCTCGGACCCCCGCCGCGCGCAGAACAACACACGGGAGCGCCCCGAGAAGGGAGCCGGCCATGAGTAAGTACCTGCTGAACAAGTTCCTCTACACCATCGACCGGGACCCCGAACTGGTAGAGCGCTACCGCGAGGACCCGGTCGGGACGGTTGACTGGTGGGAGGCCGAGATGGCCAACCAGATCCTCAACTGCACGGTCGGCGAGCGCAGCACCTGGCTGGCCTTCGACGAGGAGGAACGGCGCGCGCTGCGGGAGCACGACCACGTGAAGCTGTTCGAGATGGGCGCCCACCCGTTCCTGACCCTGACCCTGTTCATCGCGATGTTCGAACGCGACCACGGCCCGCTGGAGTACCAGATCGCGTACGGCAAGGCGATGGCCCACCTGAAGCTGCCCTACCCCGACATCGCCACCTGAGCATGCGGGCCGCCCTGCTTCGCGCGTACGGTTCGGCGCCGGAGATCGCCGAACACCCGGAGCCCGCCGCCGACGCTGAGCATGCGCTGGTGGAGGTGCGGACCGCGCCGATCGTGCCGCTGGATCTGCTGTGCAGCAGCGGCACCTCCTACTTCGGCGAGCCGCCGCTGCCCTACGTACCGGGGGTGCAGGGCGTCGGGGTGGTGCGCGAGTCCGCCGATCACCCGCCCGGGACGCGGGTGTGGTTCGCGACCAGCGCCGGGATGGCCTCGGGCGACGGCAGCCTGGCCGAGCTGTGCCGCGTCCGCCGCCAGGATCTCGTGCCGATCACGGCCGACGTGCCGGACGCGGCCGTGGCGGCGGTCGGCACCTCGGGGATCGCGGCGTGGATGGCGCTGACCTGGCGGGCGGGGCTTCGTCCGGGCGAACGGGTGGTGGTCCTCGGCGCCGGCGGCGCGGTGGGCCAAGTGGCTACCGCCGTCGCCGTCGAGCTTGGCGCCG
>DASQUF010000075.1:0-4339 GCA_035641435.1 Propionibacteriaceae bacterium
GCGGTCGCCCGCTGAGTGGCCGTCTTCTTGGCCGCCGCCACCTTCTTGGCCGCGGACTTCTCGGCGGTCTTGCTGGCGGTGGCCCTGCGGGTGGCGGCGCTCTTGGCCGCGCTCCGCGGGGTGACGGACCCGGTCGCCGTCCGGCCGCTCACGTTCTTGCGCGCCCGGGTGACGGTCTCCTGCACCCGCTCCAGCAATGGGTCGACCCGGTCGCCGGCCTCCTCACGAAGGTCGTCGACGCGCTGCTCGGTCCGCCCCGTGAGGCCGCGGGCGCTGCCCACAGCCTCCTCGACGACGAGCTTGCCGCGTCCGGCGAGCTCGGAGTACGTCGCGGTCGCCTGGGCCAGCAGGTCGTTGGCCTGGGTCTGCAGCTCGGCGATCCGGGCCTTGGTGGCCTCCGGCAGGTGCCTGAACTGTTCGGGCAGCGTGATGACGAAGGTCCGCAGCTCCTCGACGTTGGTCTTCGCCTGCTGCTGCAGGGCCGGTCGCCGGCTCTGCAGCTCGGTGAACCCCTTGCGGGCCCGTTCCTGGGTTTCGGCCAGCGTCCCGCGCAGCGCGTCGGCGAGCGCGTCGGCCAGGGCGTCAGTCAGGCCGGCCACCGCGTACAGCGGGGCGTACTCGGACTCGACGGCCGCCTTCTTGGCCTGGTCCGGGGTTTCGTTGCGAGGCATCTTTCTGTGCTCCTACTAGGTGATGTGATTGTTCAGGACTGGTCGTCGGGGCCGGACTCGGCGGACTCGTTCTCCTTGACGAAGGAGCCATAGACGTCGATCAGCACCCGCTTCTGCCGCTCGGTGATCGCGGGGTCGGCCAGTACGGCCATCTCCACACTGGTCACCGCGTGGTCGTCCGGATCAAGGATCCCGGCCCGGACGTAGAGCGTCTCGGCCGAGACCCGCAGCGCCTTGGACAGCTGCAGCAGCACCTCCGCCGACGGCCGGCGGAGGCCACGCTCGATCTGGCTCAGGTACGGGTTGGAGACTCCGGTCTGCTCGGCCAGCTGGCGCAGCGTGAGCTGGGCCGACCGGCGCTGGGCGGCGATGTACTCTCCGAGCGAGCCGAGCTGCTCGCCGAGCTTCGGGGTCCGGATCCGTGCCATGTGCCCAGTGTGCTTGCAATTGTTAGCAAATGCAAACTGCGGCAAGCGAAAGTCATCCTGCGGTTGTTACCGCAGTGGTCATTGTGTCCGGCGCGCGAAGGGGAAAGAGTAGGCCAATCAGCCCCAGAACGGAGCCCTCGCATGGCCGAGTCGTCAACGTCCACCGTTAGCGCCGACACCCCCCTGCACCAGCCGGAGCTTAGGCGGGTGATGGGCCCCAAGCTGCTGCTGCTGTTCATCGTCGGCGACATCCTGGGCACCGGCATCTACGCGGTCACCGGCAACGTGGCCAACCAGGTCGGCGGGGTGGTCTGGCTGCCGTTCCTGATCGCCTTCATCGTCGCCACGCTCACCGCGTTCTCCTACCTGGAGCTGGTGACCAAGTACCCGCAGGCCGCGGGCGCCGCGCTCTACACCCACAAGGCGTTCGGGCTGCACTTCGTCACCTTCCTGGTCTGCTTCACCGTGATGTGCTCCGGCATCACGTCCGCCTCCACCGCCTCCCGAGCGTTCGCCGCCAACCTGGCCGCCTTCGCCAGCGTGGTCCGGGGCGGCGACGCGGTGGCCGACCCCAGTCCAGCGCTGATCCTCACCCTGGCCCTGCTCTTCATGTTCTTGGTCGCGGCGGTCAACCTGCGCGGCGTCGCCGAGAGCGTCAACACCAACATCGTGCTGACCCTGGTCGAGCTGAGCGGCCTGCTGATCGTGATCTTCGTCGGCCTGTACGCCGTCACCCAGGGCAAGGCCGACTTCAGCCGGGTGGTCATCTTCGACACCCCGGAGGACAAGTCGATCTTCGTCGCGGTCACCGCCGGCACCTCCCTGGCGTTCTTCGCCATGGTCGGCTTCGAGGACTCGGTCAACATGGCCGAGGAGGTCAAGGAGCCCGAGCGGATCTTCCCGAAGATCATGCTCACCGGCCTGGGCATCACCGGCCTGATCTACATCCTGGTGTCGATCACCGCGATCGCCCTGGTGCCGGCGGGCGAGCTCGGCCAAGGTGAGGCCCCGTTGACCAAGGTCGTGGCCGCCGGCGCACCCGGCATACCGATCGACAACGTCTTCCCGCTGATCGCCATGTTCGCGGTGGCCAACTCGGCACTGATCAACATGATGATGGCCAGTCGGCTGCTGTACGGCATGGCCAAGCAGCAGGTGCTGCCACCGGTCCTCGGCCGGGTGCTGGAGGGCCGGCGTACGCCGTGGGTGGCGATCCTGTTCACCACCGCGATCGCGGTCGGTCTGCTGCTCTACGTCGGCTCGCTGGAGAACGCCGGCAGCGCGATCAGCCTGCTCGGCGGCACCACCGCCCTGCTGCTGCTCGGTGTGTTCACCGTGGTCAACATCTGCTGCCTGGTGCTGCGCCGGGACTCGGTCGGTCACCGGCACTTCCGGGCGCCGACCGTGCTGCCGATCATCGGGGCCATCTGCTGTGCCTACCTGGTCACGCCGCTCAGCGGCCGGGATCCGCAGCAGTACGTCATCGCCGGCCTGCTGCTCGCCGTCGGCGTGGTGCTCTGGCTGATCACGTTCTTCATCAACCGGGCGATGTGGGGCCGGCAGACCTACGTCAAGAACCCCGAGGCGTTGGAGGGCTCGGAGACCAAACCACAGTCGCTTCGCGACTAGAAGAGCATGGGGAGCGCAAGCGCTCGCGATTCCCTAGTCCGTTGACCAGGCCCTCCATCGTCGGGCGGTTCAACGGCGGGTGGCGGGTTGCGGCACCGAGGCGGTGATCAGCGTCCCGTCCGGGCGCCGGTCGCCGTTGATCCGCGGCAGCGGTCCATTGATCCGAGGGCCCTGGTCGGCCAACGGGATCCGCACCGGCGACCGCGACGACAAGGTCACCCGCTGCCCGCGTACGGATACCTCGCACCGGTCGCCGGACAGCACCGTGAACGCGATCTCCTCGGCGGTCAGGTCCACCCGGACCCGGGTGCCGTGCAGGGTGACGTGGAAGCTCAGCCCCTCCCACGACTCGGGCAGCCGGGGGTCGAAGGTGACCACGCCGTTGTAGTCCCGCATCCCGCCGAAGCCGTACGCCAGGCAGTTCCAGATCCCGCCGGTGGAGGCCACGTGCACCCCGTCGGTGGTGTTGCCGTGCAGGTCGGCGAGGTCCACGAACAGAGCGTTGCGGAAGTAGCGCAGCGCGAGCTCGCGGTAGCCGACCTCGGCGGCGATGATCGACTGCACGACCCCGGACAGGGTCGAGTCGCCGGTGGTGATCGGGTCGTAGTACTCGAAGTCGGCGCGCTTCTGCTCGGAGCTGAAGTGGTCCCCCTGCAGGAACAGCGCCAGCACGACGTCGGCCTGCTTGAGCACCTGGAACCGGTAGATCACCAGTGGGTGGTAGTGCAGCATCAACGGCCGCTTGTCTGCAGGAGTGTGGGCCAGGTCCCACACCTCGCGGTCCAGGAAGTGTGAGTCCTGCGGATTGATCCCGGTCACCGCGTCGTACGGGATCGCCATGGCGTCGGCGCAGGCGGTCCACTCCTCCACCTCGTCCCAGGTCACTCCTAGCCGGGCGACCACCCGCTGGTAGGCCTTGGGCAGGTCGCTGCGCAGCTGGCGCATCACCTTGGCCGCCTGGTCGAGGTTGTAGCGGGCCATCACGTTGGTGAACAGGTTGTCGTTGACCACGGTGGTGTACTCGTCGGGCCCGGTCACCCCGTGGATGTGGAAGGTCCGGCCCCCGGGGTGCTCGCGCCAGAAGCCAAGGTCGGCCCACATCCGTGCGGTCTCGATCAGCAGGTCCACGCCCTCGCGGTTCATGAACTCCTGGTCGCCGCTGGCGCGCACGTACTTGCTCAGCGCGTACACAATGTCGGCGTCGATGTGGTACTGCGCGGTGCCCGCCGCGTAGTACGCCGAGGCTTCCTCGCCGTTGACGGTACGCCAGGGGAACAGCGCCCCGCTCTGGGCCAGCTCGGCGGCCCGGCGGCGGGCGGCGTCGAGCATGTTGTAGCGGAACCGCAGCGCGCTGCGGGCCATCTGGGGCGATGTGTAGGTGAGGAACGGCAGCACGTAGATCTCGGTGTCCCAGAAGTAGTGCCCGCTGTAGCCCGACCCCGTCACCCCCTTGGCCGGTACGCCGGACTGCTCGGCCCGGGCGGTCGCCTGGGCCACCTGGAACAGGTTCCAGCGCACGGCCTGCTGCAGCGCGGGCTGGCCGTGCACGACGACGTCGGTGCGCTCCCAGTACGCGTCCAGCCAGCGCCGCTGGGCGTCGAACTCGGCCTC
>DASQUF010000076.1:0-2144 GCA_035641435.1 Propionibacteriaceae bacterium
CAGATTCGCACGTATACCCGGGAAACTCTCACTGAGCCCGCGAAACTTGGTGGGTCCAGTGACAGATTCGCACGTATACCCGGGAAACTGCGGGCCGCCGCAAGGGCCGGTTATCCACAGTGTCGATCGACGGCGAAACGGTATCCACAGATTTCACCGACCGCGGTCGATCGGGTCACTCGTCCGCATCCTTACGCCGAACATCCACACGGCTTGAGGAGGAGCGATGGAAGCACTCGTCCAGATGACGGGGCACGTCGGCACGGAGGTCGACATCCGCGGCAACGGGAGCGTGACGGCCTTTCGGCTGGCCTGCACCCCACGGGTCCGGGGCAAGGGCGGTGAGTACAGCGACGGCAACACCACCTGGATCGACGTGACGTGCTTCCGGTCGCTGGCCGCGCATGTCGCGGCGAGCGTACGCAAGGGCGACCCGGTCATCGTGATCGGCAAGCTGCGGACCAGTGTCTGGACCAAGGACGGCCAGACCCGCGAACGGCTGGTGCTGGAGGCGGAGACGGTCGGTCACGACCTGTCCCGGGGTACGGCGATCTTCCGCAAGTCGGTGCGGGCAACCTCTGAGCCCGCCGACGGCGAGGAGCCGCCGGACGACATCGGCCAGGCGGGTTTGACCGCCGAGGAGCGGCGGGCACAGGCCGAGGAGGCCGAGCAGTCGGCTCGCGCCGCCTGAGGCCACAGCTCTCCGCGCCGGCTGCCGGGTTCGGTGCGGTGGCGAGAGCCGCCCGAGGACGGCCCAGTGGTCCTTCTCCGATCGACTTCGGTGGGTCGAGGGGGGTTACCTCGGGTGCGGCCCGGTCCCGACCCGCGATCGGGGCCGTGGCCAGTCGGTGTCGCACCATCGTGGCCGGACTGGTTCCCCGCTGGCCGGCGGTGGTGCGTCACCCCTGGACGTGTGCCGACCCGACCGGTGCTGTCCGCGTACGCGGTAAGGCGGACTGGGCGCTGGGCGGCCGAGCCCTTTGCGGCTGGCAGGATGGGGGCCGCGAGCGGAGCGAGCTCCAGCCCTCGCGGCGAGCGACGATGGCATACTTGACCGGCGCTGGTGTCAACCCACACGCCCGGCCGACGCACCCCACCCCGATCAAGAGGTCACCTACGTTTCATGCCCGAATTCATCTACTCCATGCACAACGTCCGCAAGGCGCTGGGCGACAAGGTCGTGCTGGACAACATCACCCTGTCGTTCTATCCCGGCGCGAAGATCGGCGTGGTGGGCCCCAACGGCACCGGCAAGTCGACGCTGCTCAAGCTGATGGCCGGGCTGGAGAAGCCCAATAACGGCGACGCCAACCTGGCCAAGGACGCGAGCGTCGGCATCCTGCTGCAGGAGCCGCCGCTCACCGAGGGCAAGACGGTGCTCGAGAACGTCGAGGAGGCCGTCGCCGATATCAAGCGGCTGCAGGCCCGGATGGACGAGCTCGGCATGGCGATGGCCGAGCCTGACGCGGACTTCGACGCGCTGATGGCCGAGATGGGGGACGTCCAGACCGAGCTGGACAACCGCAACGCCTGGGACATCGACTCCCAGCTCGAGCAGGCGATGGACGCGCTGCGCTGCCCGCCGCCCGACGCGATGGTCGACGTGCTCTCGGGCGGGGAGCGGCGCCGGGTGGCGCTCTGCAAGCTGCTGCTGCAGCAGCCGGACCTGCTGCTGCTCGACGAGCCGACGAACCATCTCGATGCCGAGTCGGTGCACTGGTTGGAGGGCCACCTCAAGGCCTACTCCGGCGCCGTGCTGGCGGTCACCCACGATCGCTACTTCCTGGACAACGTGGCCGAGTGGATCCTGGAGCTGGACCGCGGGCGCACCCACCCGTACGAGGGCAACTACTCCACCTACCTGGAGACCAAACGCTCCCGGCTGCAGGTCGAGGGCAGGCGGGACGCCAAACGGGCCAAGATCTTGGAGCGCGAGCTGGAGTGGGCCCGCTCCAACCCGAAGGCGCGGCAGGCCAAGAACAAGGCGCGGCTGGCCCGGTATGAGGAGATGGCGGCCGAGGCGGAGCGCAACCGCAAGCTGGACTTCGAGGAGATCAACATCCCGGCCGGGCCCCGTCTGGGCAGCACCGTGCTGGAGGCCACCAAGCTCGTCAAGGGCTTCGGCGACCGGCTGCTGTTCGACG
>DASQUF010000077.1:0-3045 GCA_035641435.1 Propionibacteriaceae bacterium
TGGCCGGCGCCGATCTCGACGCTAGGGTGGATGCGGCGCTGGCCGCCGTGGGGATGGGCGAGCACCGCGAGAGGTCGCCGCTGCACCTGTCCGGTGGCCAGCGCAGGCGCGTCGCGCTCGCCACCGTGCTGGCCTGCGAGCCGGAGATCCTCGTGCTGGACGAGCCGTCGTCCAACCTCGACCCGGTGGCGCGCCGCGAGCTCGCCGAGGTGCTGCTCGGGCTGGACACGACGATCTTGATGGTCACGCACGACCTGCCTTACGCCCTGCAGCTGTGCCCGCGGAGCGTGGTGCTCGACGACGGCGTCGTCGTGGCCGACGGGCCCACGCGCGAGTTGCTCACCGACACGGAGCTGCTGCGCCACCACCGCCTGGAGCTCCCCTTCGGCTTCCGGCCCTAGCGCGGCTACCCGTCCAGTGGGGCGAGCATCAGCTGGACCCAAGGGCGGAACCCGAGGCGCTCGTAGAGCTGAGCGGCGCCGGTGTTGGCCGCCGCCACGCTGATCGACCAGTAGGAGCAGCCGCGGCGTACCAGCTCCGCTCGGACCGCGGCGAGCAGGGCCGCGCCGACCCCCGCGCCGCGCTCGACGGGCGAGACCGCCAGCGAGTCGACCTCGCCGCGGACGGGACCGAGGTCGAACGTCGACCCCGACGGCAACAACCGGCACATCGCGTAGCCGATCGCCTCTTCACCGCCCTCGCGGCGGGCGACGAAGAGCAGCCCGCTGCCGTCCTCGAGCCACGACACGTACTCCCTGCGTCGCCGCTGCCAGGCCGCCTCGGCGTCCCGCACGGGCACCTGCCCCGCGATGACCTCTCGATGGTGCTCGACCATGCCCTTCCAGAGCGGAGCCAGCACGTCGACGTCGGCGAGGCTGCCCGAGGTGATCTCGATGTCCACGCAACCGAGCCTATGCGCCGCTCCACCCGCCCGATCGGCGCGCGGCGCCACCGAAGGCCGCTCTCCCGGCCATGATCAGCGGTTCGGCGCGAAAACGGGCGAATCTGCCACGAAATCGCGCCGAACTGCCGATCAAGCCTCCGCGGTGTGCCCGGGGCATGCCTGGCCGCGGCCGTCACGCGCCCGTTCTGCGGCCACGCACCCCTTGTCGGCCCACGCCACCCGTCGATGGGGCGCGTCAGCCGAGACGGCGTGCGCGAGCGGTGGGGCCTGCTGGCCGGCGACACTCCTGACGCACCCCTTGTCGGCCCGCGCACCCCGTTCGCGGCGGCGCTACCCGTCGACGGCAATGCCACTTAGCTTAAGTTGATCTAGATGGGTGTTGGGACTCCGTGATGGATGGGTGGGTGTTTGCGGGGTGTGGGCCAGGGTCGGCTCGGCGGCCGGGCTGCGGTTGTGATCTTGGTCGCGGGCTTAGTGGTGATCTTGATGGTGGCGGGGCCGGGGTAGCGGGTGCCGGTGTCGGCGGGTTGTTTGAGCCGGTAGCGGCTGTGGCGGTGGCGTTTGAGCACGCGGGGGTAGCCGCGGTGGCGGCGGCGGGGGTTGAGGTTGCGCCGGGTGGTGATATCGGCCATGACCTGGGCGAGCAGACGTTCGCGCTGGTCAGGGGGGAAAAGCCGCGGAGTCGGTGACTCGGCGGCGGACGATGCGCACGGTGCGCTGGAACTTGACCCGGTCCGGGTCGATATCGGCCGCGGTGGCGGCCCGGCAGATCAGGGCGCTGATCGCGTAGTGGGTCAGCAGGTAGCCGTAGATCTCCTGGCGGACGGTGTCCGGTTTGTGCGACCGCAGGATCCTCCCGGGCCCGCGCAGGTGGGTTTTGAGCTGGGCGTTGCCGGTCTCGTGTTCCCAGCGTTGGTGGTAGGCCCGGGCGAGCTGGCCGGCCGGAGCCCGGGCCGGGTCGAGGATGGTGGTGATCAGGGTGAAGGTTTCCCCGCGGCCGTTCCCGGGCCGGTCGGGCACGGTGTACTCGACCACCCGCACCCGCACGGCCCGGTCGGGGTCGAGGTCCTCACCGCGACCGGCGGCGGCCACCAGCGCGGCCCGCTGCTCGGTGTCGGCCTTGCGCCGGTTGACCAGGACCGAGGCGTAGGAGCCGTCCGGCCAGGTGTGCAGCACCGGTAGCGACACCCGGGCCGAGACCCGCCACAACAGCTCGGCGCCGGTGGCACGGGCGGCGTTCCAGTGGGTGAAGCCGTAGAACTCGCGGTCGGCGGTCAGCAGCCAGCCCGGTTCCAGCCGGTCCCACAGCCGGCGGGCCAGGGTCGGTTCCCCGATGTGCATGCCACCGATCGCGGCGGCCACCACCGCGTGGCTGGCGCACTCGCTGATGGCGACCACCCGCGCCTTCGGGAACGCCGAGCGGGTCGCCCCGGACCCGACATACCCGAACTCGGCGACGTTCTCCGGGGTGTCGGGCAGATCCCACTCGACCCCGTCGATGGCCATCAGCCGCCACGGCCCCAGCCAGGCCCCCCGGGTGAGCTGGTCGGCCACCGGCACCGCGACCTCGTCGAAGATCCGGGCCAGCGGCTCGGACCCGAGCCGGACCCGGGCCTGGGTGATCCCACCCGAGGTCGGCATCACCCAGGCCTGGTCCCAGCACCCCCAGCTGGCCAGGGTCTCGCTCAGCTCGGCCATCACCGCCTCGTAGTCCTCGTCGGCGAACAACGCCAACGCCATCGCGTAATACACAATCACGTGCGGGGGCAGCTTGCCCCCCGAGCGCTTGGCCCCCCGCCCGGACGCGGCGACCGCGGCATCGACCACCTCCCGCGGCACCGAGGACGCCAGCACCCCCAACGAGATCCACTCTGGCAGCCAACCGCCCGGCCTACCCGCAACATCACCCCGATTACCAGGCACAACACCGACCGTAGCCAGTCGCCCGGACCAGGCACAGCCACACCGGCAACAAGGTCAACTTAGGCTAAGTGGCATTGCCATCGACGCGTAGCGCCGGCCGAAACCGGGTGCGTGACCAGGCGCACGCTAGAGCCCGTGGCGGGCGTCCCCGAGCACCTGCTCGCACAGCCGGGCCTCGCTCTCCGGTGAGAAGACGTCCGACTCCGTTGCGAACCTGT
>DASQUF010000078.1:0-2723 GCA_035641435.1 Propionibacteriaceae bacterium
GACCAGGGATGACCTCGGTTTCGGCATAGGGCGGGCGATTCTCGTCCCCCCAGAACTTGGCCGCCCCGTGATAGCACTTGAGGTCGCTGGCGCAGATCCCGACCGCCTCCACTTTGACCAGGACTTCCCCCACCCCCGGCCTCGGCACGGCCACTTCCTCGAGCTGGTAGTTGCCCGGTCCGTGACAGATGACGGCCTGCATGGACGCGGGAATCTCGGCGAGCGGGGGGACAGAATCGGTTATCGTCGACACCTTTACCACCTTAGAGCTGGATGTCCAACACGATCGGTGCGTGATCAGAGGGGAGCTTGCCCTTGCGGGCCTCGCGGTCGACGTACGCGTCGACGATGGTCACCGGTCGGCTGGCCAGCACGTAGTCGATGCGCATGCCCATGTCCTTGGGGAACATTCCCGCGCGGTAGTCCCAGTAAGTGAAGGGTCGATCGTTCTTGCCGGGCCGGGCTCGCACGTCGGTCAGTCCCCAGTCCAGCAGCGCCTTGACCCCCGCACGCTCCGGCTCGGTGACATGCGTCGAGCCCCGGAACGCCTGGATGTCCCAGACGTCCTCGTCGGTCAGCGCGACGTTGAAGTCGCCCATGATCACCAAAGGGTCGGCGGGATCGGAGTCGTCCAGGGCATGCCGCAGGGCGGCCAGCCATTCGAGCTTGTACGGGTATTGCGCGTCGTCGATGGCGCGGCCGTTGGGCACGTAGACGCTGATCATCTGCAGCGGGCGGCCTCCGCCGACGGGGTGACACAGCGCACTGGCGTAGCGGGCCTCGCTCAGCCCGGGCAGTGCGCTGCTGAGCGGCGTCAGACCACCCTTGGCCACGATCGCCACGCCGTTCCAGCGGCCCTCGCCGACGTGCATCGCCGAATACCCGAGACGCTCCAACTCCGCGTAGGGGAAGGCGGCATCGGCGCATTTCGTCTCCTGCAGGGCCGCCGCCTCCGGCTCGGTCTGCTCCAGCCACTCCAGCAGCCGAGGCAACCGAGCGCCGATGGAGTTGACGTTCCAGGTGGCTATCCGCACGCAGCTCACCCTATGCAGGCTCAAAGGCTGAGGCTGCAGTCACATACGCTGAAGCAATGGCCGTGGTGGTGATCGGAGGCAACGGCGGATTGGGTTCCGAGCTCGTCACCGCGTTGAGATCGGGAGGCGCCGAGGTCGTGCCGGCCAGCCGGCGCACCGGCTTCGATCTGGCCACCGGCCAAGGGGTCGCCGAGATGCTGGCCGACGCCGATGTCGTCGTGCATGCCGCGAGAAGCCTGCGCTTCCGCCGGGTTGATCTGGACGGCACCCGGCGGATCGTCCGGGTTGTCGCGGACGCCGGCCGCCGCCCGCACCTGATCTACGTCTCGATCGTGGGATGCGACCTCAATCCCTACCCGTATTACCGGGCGAAGCACGCGGCCGAGATCGTGCTCCGCAAAAGCGGGCTGCCGGTCACCGTGGCTCGGGCGACGCAGTTCCACACCCTTATTGCCGCGCTGGCAGGGGCCGCCCGCTGGCCGGTGGCGTTCGTGCCGCCGAACGCGGCAGCGCAGCCGTGCGATCGAAGCTGGCTTGCGCAGCAGCTGGCCGGCATCACCCTCGGCCCGGTGCCCGACGGCTATCGCCGCGCCACCGACCTGGCCGGGCCGGAGGTGATCACCGTGCCGGAGGCCGTACGGCTGGTCTGCGAGCACGACGGCCGGCGGATTCCGCGTCTGATCAGCCTGCCGGCGGTGGGTGGCACGCTGACCTCGTTCGCCGCCCGGACCAACCTGCCGGGTGCCGACGTCGTGACCGGCGGTCGCACCTTCGCCGACTGGCTCGCTACACGGCCTTGACCTCGCTCAGAAGTTTGGACATGGTGTCCTTGGCGTCGCCGAAGAGCAACGTGGTCGTCGGCTCGTAGAGCAGCTCGTTCTCGATTCCGGCGAAGCCGGGTCGCATGGACCGCTTGAGGAAGATCACCTGCCGGGCCTGGTTGGCGTGCAGAATCGGCATCCCGTAGATCGGCGCACCTGGAGTCGTCTCCGCGGCCGGATTGACCACGTCGTTGGCGCCCACCACCAGCACCACGTCCGCCTGCTTGAACTCCGGGTTGATGTCGTCCATCTCCTTGAGTTGCTCGTACGGTACCTGGGCCTCGGCTAGCAGCACATTCATGTGACCGGGCATCCGGCCGGCCACGGGATGGATCGCGTAGTCGACCTTGGTGCCGCGCTCGAGCAACACGTCGACCAACTGTCGCAGCGTGTGTTGCGCCTGCGCCACGGCAAGGCCGTAGCCGGGCACGATGATCACCCGCCCGGCGTAGGCCAGCAAGATCGCCGCGTCGGCCGGCGTGGTGGAGCGCACCGGCCGGTCGCTGATCGTGATCGCACCCAGCGTGGAACCACCGCGCAGCGCCCCGAAAAGGGTGCTGAACACCGACCGGCCCATGGCGTTCGCCATCAGCAGGGTCAGCAGGGTGCCCGCCGCCCCGACCAGAGTGCCGGCCACGAGCAGCAACGTGTTCTGGAGCAGATAGCCGCTGGCCGCGACGGTCAGTCCGGTGAACGCGTTGAGCAGCGAGATGACGATCGGTACGTCCGCGCCGCCGACCGGTAGCACGAGCAAGACACCGAGCACGGCGCCAATCGCCGCGAGCCCGACGCCCAGCAAGGTCGACGGGAAGGCAACGACCAGTACGCCCAAGCCGATCGCTGCGAGCAAGCCGAGACCGTACAAGAT
>DASQUF010000079.1:0-5053 GCA_035641435.1 Propionibacteriaceae bacterium
TCACCCCGGCCGGTTCCTCCATCGCCAGCCGACCCGCCAGCGCGCAGGCGCGATCAACCCCGCCCCTGCCCGCCCAGGCTTGACCGCGCCGAGCACCGGCACACCCTCAACAACGGAGGAACCGGCCACTTGACACAACAGGGAAGCATCGCGGGGGCGTGCGCCGCTCGGACCTCGCGAGGAGCTCAGTCGTCGTCGTCGAAGCCCGCGCCGTCGGGATCGATCTCGTCCACGCTGCGGCCGGTGAGGGCGGACAGCTGCTCCACGATCGTCCGGTAGACCAGGATCCGCAGGCCCCGGCGGCTGGCCGCCCGGTGCTCCAGCGGGCGCCGGTAGACCACGACCTGCGGAGGCCGGTCAGGGGTGCCGTCGAGCGCGGCGGCCAGCGGCACCCGGTCCGGGGTCCAGGCCAGGTCGAACTGCGGCACGTCCTGCACCCCGACGGTGATCCCGCGGAGCGCGTCGGGACACTGCCGGCCGATCTTGTCAACGGAGGACTGGACCGCGTCATGGAAGAAGTCCAGCCGGTTGGTGGGATGGGCCGGCTGGGCCCGGCGTCGGCTCAGCGGGCTGCTCATGGCCAGCGGTCCGCGGATGCCCCGCCCGTGCCGGTCCCGGCGGCTGCTCATGACGACTGCTTCCTGCCCACCCGACGAGCCTACGGCGTTGCTCCCACGCTGCACGGTTCCGGAACAGTAGCGTCACCCGGGTGGGGTCGCGGCGGTGTTCACGGGCGGGCTGTCCCAACCCGGCGACCGCGACGCTGACCTACGCATACCGGGACTCCACGGCCGTCCTCGGCCCCTTGGCCAGCCGCTCCGAGCCGCACGGCTACGACCTCTGCCAGGTGCACGCGCAGACCCTGTCCGCACCGCGGGGCTGGGAGGTGATCCGGTTGGCCGTCGAGGAGCCGGCCGGCCCGACCAGTGACGACCTGCTCGCCCTGGCCGACGCCGTCCGTGAGGTCGGCCTGTCCTACGACCCGCCGCCCGGACCGGATCCCCGTACCGAGCCCCGACGGAGCGGGATCGTGGAGCTGGGCCGACGCGGTCACCTGACCGTGCTGGCCGACCCCGGAACGTGATACGACCGCCGGGAGACGAAACCTTCGGACGCCGGCCGAGACGGAGTCCAGGCAAAGGGGGACGACCCCATGTACCCCCGGACAAGCCATAGGATCGGCCCGCGATGATCACCCGAGCAATCTTCAAGGCCAACGACATCCGTGGCGTGACCGAGGGTCCGGAACCACAGTGGGACACCGCGGGCGCGTACGCCATCGGTGCCGCCCTGGTCGATACGCTTGACCTGAACGCCGCCGAGGGGGCGCTGGTCGTCGGCCGCGACATGCGGGTCAGCGGGCCGGAGATGTCGGCCGCCTTCATCGACGGCGTACTCAGCCGCGGCGCCGACGTGGTCGACATCGGACTGGCCAGCACCGACCAGCTCTGGTTCGCCTCCGGCCGGCTGGGCCTGCCGGGGGCGATGTTCACGGCCAGCCACAACCCGGCGGAGTACAACGGGCTCAAGTTCTGCCTGGCGGAGGCCCGGCCGATCACGCCCGCCCAGCTGGTCGAGATCGCCGACCGGGCGCTGGCGGGCGAGCCGGTCCCGGCGTCGGCCCGGGGCGAGTGCACCGAGACCGACCTGCTCCCCGCGTACGCCGACCATCTGCACTCCCTGGTCGACCTGACCGGGATCCGGCGGCTGACCGTGGTCGTCGACGCCGGCAATGGGATGGCCGGGCACACGCTGCCGGCGGTGCTCGGGCCGGTCGACCTGGACCTGATCGGGCTCTACACCGACCCCGACGGCACCTTCCCCAACCACCAGCCCAACCCCCTCGAGCCGGAGAACCTGCTCGACGCCCAGACCGCGGTGGTCCAGCACGGCGCGGACCTGGCTCTGGTCTTCGACGGTGACGCCGACCGCTGCTTCATCATCGACGAGCGGGGCGCGGTGGTCACCCCGTCGGCCGTGACGGCGATGATCGCCAGCCAGGAGCTGGCTCGCGAGCCGGGCGCGACGATCGTGGTCAACAAGATCACCTCGTGGACGGTCCCGGAGGTGGTCGCGGCGGCCGGCGGACAGATCGTGGTCACCAAGGTCGGGCACACCTTCGTCAAGGCGGCGATGGCCGAGCGCGGGGCGATCTTCGGCGGCGAGCACTCCGCGCACTACTACTTCCGCGACTTCTGGGGGGCCGACACCGGGATGCTGGCCGCGCTGCACGTCCTCGCCATGGCCGGCCGCACCGACCGGCCGCTGTCGGAGCTGGCGGCCGAGTTCAACCGCTACGCCGCTTCCGGGGAGATCAACACCGCGGTGGCCGACCAGCAGTCGGTGATGGACAAGGTGGCGGCGGCCTTCGCCGGTCGCGGCGCCCAGGACTGGCTGGACGGCCTGACCGTGGCCGGACCGGACTGGTGGGTCAACGTCCGGCCCAGCAACACCGAGCCGCTGCTGCGGCTCAACGTCGAGGCGCGCGAGCCCGCCAATATGGCCGCGCTACGGGACGAGACGTTAGGTTTGATCAGGTCGGACTGAGCAAGGGGCGACCCTTGGGACCCGTGGTGTGCCGACGGTAGGTGGGCGCTCGCCCGCCATGCGAGCGAGGAGGTTAGGAATGGCGGTCGACCTGGCGCCGGAGCTGCTGGAGATCCTGGCCTGTCCCAACTGTCACGGCGCGCTCGCCGTCGACCACGACCGCGACGAGCTGGTCTGTCTCGGTCCCGACTGTGGGCTGGCCTACCCGGTCCGCCAGGGCATCCCTGTGCTGCTGATCGACGAGGCCCGTCGGCCCGACGCCTCGTGATCTTCGACGACTCCTGGCTGGAGGACCACCGCGCCCTGGCCACGGCCGACCCGATCCTGCGCCGGCTGGCCGAGGCGGGCGCCCGGGTGCGACGGGAGGCCGCGGACGCCCGCGAGCCGATCACCGGCCTGCACGGGCTGCCGCGGCCGCGTGCGGTGATCGCGGCCGGGACCGAGGCGCGGTTCATCCGCGCGATGCTGGAGCCGGTCTGCCCGGTGCCTTTCGTCGCGTGGCCGACGCACGGCCTGCCGGGGTGGGTCGGGGCGCTGGACCTGGTCGTGGTGATGGCCAGCGACGGGGCCTCGGCCGGTCTGGTGGCGACGGTGCACGAGGCGGTCCGCCGCGGGGCGCAGCTGCTGATCGCCTGCCCGTCGGCCTCGATGATCGCCGAGCACGCCGGGTCCCGGTCCACCGTGTTGCTGCCGACCACGACCGCCGACCCGCTCGCGGCGGCGATCATCGTGCTCGACGCCCTGCACGAGATGCAGCTCGGGCCGGAGGTCTATCCGGAGGCCGTGGCCGACGCCATGGACCAGGTGGCTGAGGACTGCTCGCCCTTCGCGGACGTGTCGGAGAACCCGGCCAAGGACCTGGCTCTCGGCCTGGCCGATGCCCAGCCGCTGGTCTGGGGCGGGTCGGTACTGGCCGCTCGGGCCAGTCGGCGGATCGCCGAGGCACTCCGGGCGGGCAGCGGCCGGGCAGCGCTGGCCGCCGATGCCGACGCGCTGATGACGGTGCTGGAGTCGGTGGCTCCCCGGGACCCGTTCGCCGACCCGTTCACCGACGGCCTGTCGGCCGACCGCCGGCCCGCTCTGGTGATGCTGGACGACGGCAACCACGACGGGATGATCCGCTCCGACCACGCCCGGCTGATGGCCGCGGCGGAGCGTAACGACATACGCGTCTGCCCGGTCGCCCACCTGACCGGCTCGGACGTGGAGCGGTACGCGACCCTGCTGCAGACCGGGATGTTTGCCGCGGTCTACCTCTCGGTCGGCCTCGGCCGGACCGCCGAAGCCTGACCGACCGCGTTGGTTGGTGCTTGCGCCCGGAGGTGGCCGAGGGTCTGCGTCGTCCTGGTGGGCCGGTTCGCCAGGCCGACGAGAGAGGGAAGCGGGTTCTGTCTCGACCGAGGAGAACGCCGCGAGGCGCCGCCGGGCGGGCGGGCACCGACGAACTTCCGGGCGTGACCACTCCTCTGGCAGGATTCACCCGTGAGTACTGAGGGGGGCACCAAGGCCGTCGTGGCGGCCCTGACCGCCAACATCTTCATTGCCGTGACGAAGTTCGCCGCGTGGGCGCTGACGGGCGCCTCGTCCATGCTGGCCGAGGCCATCCACTCGGTGGCCGACTCCGGCAACCAGGTGCTGCTGCTGGTCGGGGGGAAGCGGGCCTCTCGGGAGGCGACGCCGGAGCACCCGTTCGGCTACGGCCGCGAGCGGTACCTGTTCGCCTTCATCGTGGCCGTGGTGCTGTTCAGCGTGGGCGGGCTGTTCGCCCTGTACGAGGCGTACCACAAGTACGAGGAGGTCCACTCCGGCGCGCCCAACGAGCTGCTCGAGGGGCCTTGGTGGTGGGTGCCCCTAGTAGTGCTGACCGCGGCCATCATCGCCGAGACCTTCTCCTTCCGCACCGCGATCGTCGAGTCGAACAAGGTGCGGGGCAGGCAGTCCTGGAGCAGGTTCATCCGCCGGGCCAAGGCGCCGGAGCTGCCGGTGATCCTGCTGGAGGACTTCGCCGCCCTGCTCGGTCTGGTCTTCGCGCTGTTCGGCGTGGGGATGAGCCTGCTCACCCAGAACGGCTACTGGGACGTCGTCGGCACGACCATGATCGGGCTGCTGCTGGTGCTGGTGGCCATCACCTTGGCGATCGAGACGAAGAGCCTGCTGCTCGGGGAGGCCGCGGGATCGGAGTCCATCCAGCGGATCGAGGGCGCCCTGACGGCCACCTCCGGCGTTGAGCGGATCATCCACATGAAGACGCTCCACCTGGGACCGGAGGAGATTCTGGTCGCGGCCAAGATCGGGGTGAGCACGGGGGCGAGCGCGGCCGAGGTGGCCGAGACCATCGACCGGGCGGAGGTAGCGATCCGCGAGGCCGAGCCCATGGTGACCGCCCTCTACCTTGAGCCCGACATCTACAAGGAGGGCCACGTGCCCGCCGCCCGCCCGGCCCGCCCAGGAGCCCCCAGCCACTGAGTATTTCTGGCCCCACTGCTCGCGCAACCGCACTCTGATC
>DASQUF010000080.1:0-3435 GCA_035641435.1 Propionibacteriaceae bacterium
AGTCTGTCGACCCACTCACCGAGCGGGAGCGCACCGTGCTGCGCTACCTCGCCAGCACCCTGTCGACCGCGGAGATTGCGGGAGATCTCTATCTGTCGGTGAACACGGTCAAGACCCACCAGCGGTCCCTCTACCGCAAGCTTGGCGTGGCCAGCCGGCGTGACGCGGTCCACCGGGCCCGGCTCCTCCAGCTGCGGTGACCGATACTGCCATTGTCGCGCGTCCGACCTCGGCGCCTCGACGACGACTGACGGTGCCGCGCGGGGCATTCACCCCACGGGGGTGATCTCGGCGTTGGCCAGGGGCGAAACGTTGAACGTCCGCGAGACGGTGGAGGACAACATGCGACGGTTTGAGTATCGCGTCTTAGAGCTTCGGGAGAACCGGATCGGTGGGGCGCTCTCCGGTGACAAGCTCGAGGAAATCTTGAACGACGAGGCGCGGGAGGGTTGGATGCTGAAGTCCATTACTCATGCGGACGTCAAGGGGCGGGTCGGGCCGGGGGCCGTCGAGGGCCTGATCCTCACCTTCGAGCGTCCGGTGGCCTGATCCATCGAGACAGCTGCGAGCTGGACCGCGGGCAAGATGATCCCTCAGGTGCGGGGGTGGCCCTTGGCCTGCACTTGCCTGTATCGGCTCGGGGCCTCGTGCAGGCAGGCGGAGCGCTGGTCTGGTGGCGCCGCCGCTGGCGGTCGACGGGCGGGGCATTTGGTTGAGAGGAGCCAGCGCGCTCGACGAGTGCCTAGCCTCGGGCTTTCACCAAGGTTGATCTTGTAGCGACACGCAGCCCTTGGATGCGCGAAAGGTGACATGTGGCGGGACCCCCTCGGCGCGGAAGCATCGGTCCCGTGGAGCCAGGACCGTGGTTCCAGAGGGTGCTCGAGGAGGTCCCGATGGCGATCGTTGGCGGGTTGGATCTGCACCGGAAGCAGATCACCTTCGACGTGTTGGACACCGACACCGGTGAGGTGCGGCGGGGTCGTATCAGCCCGGCGGAGCGGCAGTTGTTCCGCGATTGGCTGGCCGGGTTCGGTGATGTGCAGGTCGAGCTGGCGGTGGAGGGCTGCACCGGGTGGCGGTTCGTCGTCGAGGAATGCCAGGCGGCCGGTGCGGTCGCTCACCTGGCGGAGCCGGCAGACGTGGCGGGGTTGAAGGGGCGCCGCCAGCACGCCAAGACCGATCGGCTCGATGCGCGGCACCTGCGCGACCTGTTGTGCGACGGGCGGCTCCCGGAGTGCTGGATCCCGCCGCAGCTGGTGCTGGAGACCCGGGCCAAGGTCCGCCTCTACAAGGATCTCGCAGATCAGCGCACCGGGTGGCAACAACGTATGCACGCCACGCTGTATCACCTCGGCGCGCCGGCGCAGCGGGACTTGCTCGCTCGTGATCCTGCCCGGCTGCCGCGGATCGAGGGACTGAGCCCGGCGGCACGCCAATCGATCACGGTCGCGCTGCGGATGATCGACGCGCTGGACGTCGAGCTCGACCGGTTGCGCGGCGAGCTGGTCGGGTTCGCCCGCCGCCAGCCAGGCTGCCGGGCGTTGCAGGCCGAGTACGGCATTGGCCCGCTGACCGCGGTCGTGATCTGGTGCGAGATGGGCGATGCCCGCAGGTTCGCCCGTTCCCGCGACGCGGTGCGCCACGCCGGGCTCGACGTCACCGTGTACTCCTCGGACAACAAACGATCACCGGGGCGGCTGTCGAAACAGGGCTCGCCGTTGCTGCGATGGGCGCTATATGAGGCCGGGCGCTACGGCGCGCGAGCCAACAGCCCCGACCACGACTACTACACCGTGGTCGCGGCCCGCCTCGGTGGGCAACGCGCGGCGCTCTCGGTGGCCCGCAAGATGGCCCGCCGTTGTCACCACCGCCTCCGCGCCCTCGGCGAGGAAGCGCTCGCACCGGCGGCCTGAGCATCGTCGTCCGCGACCGGGGTTCGTGTTCATGCCCGCCAATCCCTGATGCCCCGTGCGGTCCGCTCCGAGAAAGGCACTGCCGCCAGCGCACCCCCCGTGTTGGACGGCCTCGAAAGACAGAGCGCCCGTACCTGCCACACCACACCGTGGGACACCCCATCGATCATCACGTCGCCGAACCCGTGCTGGTTCGCGCACCGAGATAAGCCTGGGCGCCCACGAACCCCCCGAACGATCGGTCGCGGACACGACACGAGAACAGGGAGGGACGCCGCCCACACGAGTTGCCCTGGTTGCAGATCCTCGGTCGCTCACCAGCGTGCGCCGCTCCTCGTCGGCGTCAAGGTCGTTCGTCCACCGGGCGCTCCACCTTGACGCCGACTCCGGGGCGCCGCGAGCGAAGAGCAGCCGAGGACACGGACACCCAAGAAAACGATCACAGGACACCGCTTGACCAGGGCTCCCGCCACAGATAAGTGCCTGCTCAGCACGGTTTGATGCTGGTTGTCGAGACCACATCGGATCGAGCTGAGAGGCACTCCGCGGGTGAAGCATAAAGACTTGCGTCCCTGGTTGTCCGTGATCGCCGGCGGCGAGTCGCTGGTGTCGCATGCCGGTGGGGTGTTGCTGGTCGAGACCGCCCGGCGCAGCGGCCTGGCCCGGGGGCTGTTGCGGCTGCTCGGGCCGTGGCGGCTGCCGCTCGCGACGCACGATCCGGGGAAGATCGTGGCCGATCTCGCGATCGCGGTCGCGCTGGGCGGGGACGCCGCCTGCGATGTCGCGGTGCTGCGCGCCCAGCCCCGGGTGTTCGGCCTGGTTGCGTCGGACCCGACGGTGTCGCGGCTGATCAGCCGCCTGGCCGCGGACGCAGACGACGCCCTCGCCGCGATCGCTGCGGCGCGGGCGGGGGCGCGGGAACAGGTCTGGCACCACGCCGGAGTCCCGGTCCAGAACGGTCGGGTAGTGATCGACCTGGATGCCACCCTGGTCACCGCGCACTCCGAGAAACAAGACGCGACCCGGACCTGGAAGAAAGGATTCGGGTTCCATCCGCTGCTCGGGTTCGTCGACCACGGCGGGCCCACCGGAGGCGAGCCGGTGTGCGAGATGCTGCGACCGGGGAAGGCCGGCTCGAACACCGCCGCCGATCACGTCGTGGTGCTCGACGCCGCGCTCGCGCAACTCCCCGCTGCCCTGCGGGCTCGGGACGAGACCGGGCGGACGGCGGTGCTGGTGCGCACCGACGCCGCCGGCGCCACGAAGGAGTTCGCCGCCCACCTCGTCGAGCAGGGGGTGGAGTTCTCCGTCGGGGCGAGTTTCGCCCACCTCGACGTGGCGACCGTGCTGGCGCACCTGCCCAAGCAGACGTGGACGCCGGCGTATCAGGCCCGCAAGCCCCGCGCCGCCGAGCACGGCGTGCAGATCGAACCGCGCGACGGGGCCTGGGTCGCCGAGGCCACCGGGCTGATCGAGCTGCGCGGCTGGCCGGCCGGGACACGGCTGATCCTGCGCAAGGAAC
>DASQUF010000081.1:0-2275 GCA_035641435.1 Propionibacteriaceae bacterium
GTTGCAGAGCTCCACGATCATCCGCGCCGCCTCCGGCTCGGCGGCTACGCGTTCGGCGCCGACCACCTTGGCCAGCAGCTCGATTGCCTGGTTCTCCTCCAGCACGTCGAGGACGATCTCGTGGGTGGCCTCCTCGAGCTCGTCGAGCTGCATCCGGCTGGTGATGAGTGCGGCTGAGCCCGGGCTCTCGGGCAGCAGTGGGCGTACCTGCGCCGCTTCGGCGGCATTGTCCAGCACCACCAGGATTCGCCGGTTGGCCAGCTGGTCGCGATACTGCTGGGTGCGCTCATCCAGCTCATCGCGAATCGCGCCTCTGGCCACACCCAGCTCGTGGAGGAGCTCGCCGAGCACCTCTCCTGACTCCATGCGCTTCGCCTCGGCGCCCCGCAGGTTGACATAGAGCTGGCCGTCGGGAAACGACGGCCGGAGCGTGTGGGCGACGCGGGTCGCAAGCGCCGTCTTGCCGACCCCCGCTCGACCCGCGATCGACGAGACACCACATTGGACGGATCGTCCCCAGCGGTCTCGAACAGGCCCTGAAGTGTCCTCATGGCGTCGTCTCGTCCGGTGAAGTCATCGACGTCAGGCGGCAGCTGATACAGCCCGGTCCGCATCCCGGTTTGGATCGACGGCGCGATCTGCCTTGGTAGGACGGTCTGGCCGGTCCCCCAGGCCTTACGCCGAGTGGCATGGCCGGGTGCGAACCGCTCGCCAGGCCGCCTTGTCGCGCCACCGTTTCGGCCGCCGTTACCCCCCGAGCTGGTCAACTATCTCAACCAGGGCCGTCGGCACTTCGAAACCGGTTCGAGGACAAGGTCGCGCCAATCAACTCCACTCGCACCCTCCTCTGCAACAGTTCGATAGTGATGATAAGTGCTAATGGCGCAGATGTTTACCCCTTACGGGAGTTGGAGTACGGTGGTCACGATCGGCCGCACCCAGCCTGCAACCGGGAGGGCGACCACTGACACGTCAGCTGTGTGACGTTCGACACTGAGATTTCGCTTCATGGGTGCCAAGCTGGAAGTGTGACCGGAGGGCCGGTCAGCGTGGCCCAGGACGAAGGAGTTGGTCGATGACCACGAAGCGGTTGGGCCGCAACCCCCGCCGGCAGGCCCCCAAGGACGACCCGACCTCCGGCTGGCCCCCCGAGCAGGCCTCGCAGCAAGCCGACGTACCGGCACCAGGCCCGAAGGTTCGGATCTGCTGTCACGGAGAGACCGTCGCGCCGACCCAGCGCCAGTTCCAGTTCCGCAACCTGTCGGATGATCCCCGCCTGAACATCCGGCTGGCGGGCATCCTCACCTCCGCGCGAGGAACCGGCTGAGCCCGAAGAACCTCGAACGCGGAACCCAGCCGCTTCCCGGGCAGCTATCGCCTACGTGCACGACAGCTCTGAGGAGCCCCTGAGCCTGCGGCGTCTTCCGGTATCCGCCCCCTGGCGGTGTGAAGCTGGCAGCATAGGACTCCTACTTGAAGCGCGTAGAGCGGTAAAGGTGCTGTCGCGACGACGCCCTAGCTCACTAGGGAGGCCACGGCCGGCGCCGGGGAGTTGCCGATGAGGATTCTGTTTGGCTCCTGGCCGGGGTACGGTCACCTGTTGCCGATGGTGCCGTTGATCCGGGCGGCGCAGCAGGGCGGCCACGACGTCGTGGTCTCTTCCGGTGCCGACATGTCGGGCCTGATCGGCCGGCTCGGCGTCCGCTCCCACCGTTCGGGCGTCACGCTCGCCGAGTCGTATGACCGGATGCCGGATCATGCGACGATCAGCGAGCTGCCCGCCGAGCAGCAGCCCGGCTTCGCGGCCCGTCACCTCTTTGGAGCCGGCGCCGTCGACCGCGCCCGTGACCTGCTCGATCTGCTGCAGACGTGGCGGCCCGACCTCATCGTGCATGACACGCTGGAGCTGGGGTCACCGACCGTCGCCGCCCTGCACCAGATACCGCACGTCACCCACGGCTACGGCCCGATGGTGCCGAACACCGGCTCCTTCGCGGCGTCGATCGCAGCGGCGATCTCGGACGCCGGCTTGCCTGATCCGACACCTGACATCTTCGCCGCACCCTACCTCGACATCTGCCCACCCAGCCTGCGCGGGACCGAACCGAATCCGTGGGCCGCCATCCACCGGCTCCGGCCCTCGCCCGGCGAGATCGAGCCGCACGCCGCGGTCGACCTGGACCTGTCCGCACTGCCCCACCCGGACACCGTCTATCTCACCCTCGGGACGATCATGAACCAGATGCCCAGCGTGTTCCGCGCCGTGATCGACGGA
>DASQUF010000082.1:0-11899 GCA_035641435.1 Propionibacteriaceae bacterium
ACAGCCGGCCAGCAGCACCGCGGCCGTGCAGCCGGCCAGCAGCACCGCGGCGGTCATTGTCGTGACCGCCAGTCCGCCCGGGCCTCACCGACCAACTGACCCTTCGACGAGCTGGCAGGTCACCCGGGCCGTGCAGATGCGCTGGCCGGCGTCGTCGTGCAGGACGACCTCGTAGGTGACGACGTTGCGGCCCAGGCGGAGGGCAGTGGCGGTGCCGGTGACCCAGCCGGAGCGGGCCGGACGGTGGTGGGTCGCGTTCAGATCGACCCCGACCCCGACGCGGTTTGGTTGGCCGTGGGCGTACGAGCCGAGCGAGGCCAAAGTCTCGGCCAGGACGCAGGAGGCCCCGCCGTGCCATAGACCGAACGGCTGGGTGTTGCCCTCGACGGGCATCCGGCCCACCACCCGCTCGGCGCTGAGCTCGATGAGCTCCAGTCCCATCTTGGTGTCCAGGGCGCTGATCAGGCCAATGTCGTCGAGAGGCAGCGTCACGCCAGAACCGTATCCCGGCTGTCAGCGCCGGGGTCTAGAGTCGGCCTGTGCCGACCGAGAGCCGACCTAAACTGATGCTGATCGACGGGCACTCGATCGCCTACCGCGCCTTCTTCGCCCTCCCCGTCGAGAACTTCTCGACCGTCACCGGCCAGCACACGAACGGCGTGTTCGGTTTCACCTCGATGCTGATCAACGTGCTCCGCGACGAGGCGCCGACCCATCTCGGGGTGGCCTTTGACGTGTCCCGGCGCACCTTCCGCTCCGAGATCTACCCGGAGTACAAGGCCAACCGGTCGACCACGCCAGACGAGTTCCGCGGTCAGCTCGACCTGGTCAAGGAGGTGCTCAAGGCCCTCAACATCGCCTACGTGGAGAAGGAGGGCTTCGAGGCCGATGACGTCATCGGCACCCTTGCCACCCAGGCGGAGGCGAAGGGTTTCGAAGTGCTGATCTGCACGGGGGACCGGGACGCCTTCCAGCTTGTCAGCGACAGCGTCACCGTGCTCTACCCGCGCAAGGGCGTCTCCGACCTGGGTCGGATGACCCCCAAGGTGGTGGAGGAGAGGTACTTCGCGACCCCGGCGCGCTACCCGGATCTGGCTGCGCTGGTCGGCGAGTCGAGCGACAACCTGCCCGGCGTGCCGGGAGTGGGGCCGAAGACCGCGGCCAAGTGGCTGGAGATGTACGACGGTCTGGAGAACCTGGCCGCCCACGCCGGTGAGCTGAAGGGCAAGGCGGCGGAGGCCTTCCAGGAGCGGGTCGACGACGTCCTGCGCAACCGCCAGATCAACGCCCTGGTGCTCGACCTGGACCTGCCGCTCGGGCCGGAGGACCTGGTCCGCAAGCCGTGGGACCGGGAGGCCACCCACCAGCTGTTCGACGGCCTCGAGTTCCGGGTGCTGCGGGACCGGCTGCTCGAGGCGCTGCCCAACGAGGCCGAGATCGTGCCGGAGGGCGGCTTCGACCTGAGCGCGGTGGCCCTGGAGCCTGGTGAGCTGGTGGCCTGGCTTAACGAGCACGCGGTCGGGGAGCGCACCGGGGTGGACGTGATCGGCCACTGGGGTTCGGGGCGGGGAGACGTCACCGCCCTCGCGCTGGCCGCCGCCGACGGTGCCGCCGCATACGTCGTTGTTCCCGAGCTCCAACCCGAGGACGAGAAGGCCCTGGTCGGTTGGCTCGCTGGCCCGGAGCGGCACAAGGCCATGCACGACGCCAAGGGACCACTGCTGGCCATCTGGTCCCGCGGCTGGGACCTGGCCGGCCTGACCTCGGACACCCAGCTGGCGGCGTACCTGACCCGGCCGGACCAGCGCACCTTCGACCTGGCCGACCTCACCATCCGCTACCTCAAGCGGGAGCTGAAGGTGGAGGGCGCGCCGGAGGTCACCGACTCCGACCAGCTGTCTCTGGACTTCGGCGACGACGACTCCGGTGCCAAGGTGGCGGCCGAGGCGTCGATGGTGCGGGCGCGGGCGGTGATCGACCTGGCCGATGCGCTGGACAGCCAGATCGAGGAGCGCAACGGCACCAGCCTGCTGTACGGGGTCGAGCTGCCGCTGCTGCGCACGCTGGCGCGGATGGAGCAGACCGGGGTCGCCGTCGACGTCGACCACCTGGAGATGCTGGAGTCGGAGTTCGGGGCCAAGGTCAACCAGGCTGCGGCCGACGCGTACGCGGTGCTGGGCAAGCAGATCAACCTCGGCTCCCCGAAGCAGCTGCAGGTGGTGCTTTTCGACGAGCTGGGCATGCCCAAGACCCGGCGCACCAAGAGCGGCTACACCACCGACGCCGACGCGCTGCAGTCCCTCTACGTCAAGACCGAGCACCCGTTCCTAGCGCACCTCCTGGTGCACCGGGACGCCATCCGGCTGAAGCAGACGGTCGAGGGGCTGCTCAAGTCGGTGGCCGACGACGGCCGGATCCACACGACGTACGGGCAGACCATCGCCGCCACCGGCCGGCTGTCCAGCACCGACCCCAACCTGCAGAACATCCCCATCCGCACCGAGGAGGGCCGCCGGATCCGCCAGGCGTTCGTCGTGGGGCCCGGCAACGACGCGCTGATGTCGGCCGACTACTCCCAGATCGAGATGCGGATCATGGCCCACGTCAGTGCGGACGCCGACCTGATCGCTGCCTTCCGCTCCGGGATGGACTTCCACACCGTGACTGCGTCCCGGGTCTTCGGCGTGAAGCCGGACGAGGTCACTCCGGCGGAGCGAGCCAAGATCAAGGCGATGAACTACGGCCTGGCCTACGGGCTCAGCGCGTTCGGACTCAGTCAGCAGCTGACCATCGACACGTCCGAGGCGAAGGCGCTGATGGACGAGTACTTCGAGCGGTTCGGCGGGGTACGCGACTACCTCCGCTCACTGGTCGCCGACGCTCGCCGGACCGAGTACACCGAGACCATCCTGGGCCGCCGCCGCTACCTGCCCGACCTGATGAGCGACAACCGGCAGCGCCGTGAGATGGCCGAGCGGATGGCACTGAACGCCCCGATCCAGGGTTCGGCCGCCGACATCATCAAGGTGGCAATGCTCGACGTGGAGAAGGCGCTGGACGACGCCGGGATGCGCAGCCGGATGCTGCTGCAGGTGCACGACGAACTGGTGTTCGAGATCGGGCCGGGAGAGCAGGAGGCGCTGACCGACCTGGTTCGGGACAAGATGGGTCACGCGGTGGAGCTGAACGTGCCGCTGGATGTGTCGGTGGGAGTCGGTCGTTCATGGCACGACGCGGCCCACTAGGCAGCCGGCCGGGCGTACGGTGAGAACACCCATGGCCACGGCCGACCAAGAGAATTGACCCCGTTTTGGCCGCGGCGGTACTCTGGCGTGTCGCTGTGGCCTGCGCGACTTCGGACGGAGTAGGTCACGCTCGTACGGGTCGGATCAGTTTCAGTGAGGTTGTCACCCAGCTGCTGTAGCTTCCGCTTCTACGGATCGGGCTGCAGCGCGCCAACTCACATCAGTCCCATCCGGAGCCCTACTACATGACGTCCTCTCTTGAGGCACCACCCCAGGTCGCGGTCGACGACCTCGGTTCGCCCGAAGCCTTTCTCGCGGCGATCGACGCAACTATCAAGTACTTCAACGACGGTGACATCGTCACCGGCACCGTGGTCAAGGTCGACCGGGACGAGGTCCTGCTCGACATCGGCTACAAGACCGAGGGGGTCATCCCCTCCAAGGAACTCTCCATCAAGCACGACGTGGACCCCTTCGATGTGGTCACCGTCGGCGACGAGATCGAGGCCCTGGTCCAGCAGAAGGAGGACAAGGAGGGCCGGCTGATCCTCTCCAAGAAGCGCGCACAGTACGAGCGCGCCTGGGGCACGATCGAGAAGATCAAGGAGTCCGACGGTGTGGTCACCGGCCACGTCATCGAGGTCGTCAAGGGCGGCCTGATCATCGACATCGGCCTGCGCGGCTTCCTGCCCGCCTCGCTGGTGGAGATGCGCCGGGTCCGCGACCTCCAGCCGTACGTCGGGATGGAGCTCGAGGCCAAGATCATCGAGCTGGACAAGAACCGCAACAACGTCGTGCTGTCCCGCCGCGCGTGGCTGGAGCAGACCCAGTCCGAGGTCCGGCAGAGCTTCCTCACCCAGCTGCAGGCCGGCCAGATCCGCAAGGGCGTGGTCAGCTCGATCGTCAACTTCGGCGCCTTCGTCGACCTGGGCGGAGTTGACGGTCTGGTGCACGTCTCGGAACTGTCCTGGAAGCACATCGACCATCCCTCCGAGGTGGTCGAGGTCGGCCAGGAGGTCACGGTCGAGGTCCTCAGCGTGGAGCTGGACCGCGAGCGGGTCTCTCTGTCGCTCAAGGCGACGCAGGAAGACCCGTGGCAGGCCTTCGCCCGGACCCACCAGATCGGCCAGATCGTGCCCGGCAAGGTCACCAAGCTGGTGCCGTTCGGGGCGTTCGTGCGGGTCGAGGAGGGAATCGAGGGACTCGTCCACGTATCCGAGCTGGCCGAGCGGCACGTCGAGATCCCCGAGCAGGTGGTCCAGGTCAACGACGATGTGATGGTCAAGATCATCGACATCGACCTGGAGCGTCGGCGGATCTCGCTGTCCCTCAAGCAGGCCAACGAGGGTGTCGACGCCGGGGCGGACGACTTCGACCCGACGCTGTACGGCATGGCGGCCAGCTACGACGACCAGGGCAACTACCTCTACCCGGAGGGTTTCGACCCCGAGACGGGGGAGTGGCTCGCGGGCTACGAGGAGCAGCGGGCCGCGTGGGAGCATCAGTACGCCGAGGCTCACGCCCGATGGGAGGCGCACAAGCGCCAGGTCGAGGACGCCGAGACCGCCGAGACCGCTGCGGCGGCTCCGGCCAGCTACTCCACCGGTGGCGGCGACACGCCGGCGCCGACGCCCACGGCCCCTGAGGGCTCGCTGGCGTCCGACGAGGCGCTGCAGGCGCTCCGGGAGAAGCTCACCGGCGCCGCCACGTAGGAGGAACCCGCACCCGAGGCCTTCCCACCCTTCGGGGTGGGAGGGCCTTTTGCGCGTGCCTTTCCCACTTCCCGCCTCGTCCTCGCACTTCCAGCCTTCGGCCGAGGGCGGCATGTGCGAGGACCAGGCGGTAAGTGGTGCGGCTACGGGCGGCGGGTCGCGTAGCCTGCTGCCCGTGATCCGGGTCGGCCTGACGGGGGGCATTGCGTCGGGCAAGAGCCTGGTGGCGGCCGAGCTGGCGCGCCTCGGCGCGGTCGTGATCGACGCCGACATGCTGGCCCGGGAGGTGGTAGAGCCGGGTACGCCGGGCATCGCCGCCGTGGTGGAGCGGTTCGGGCCGGAGGTCCTCGACGGTGACCGGCTGGACCGGGCCCGGCTGGGGGCGATCGTCTTCGCCGATCCCGCGGCCCGCCGGGACCTGGAGCAGATCATCCATCCCGCCGTACGCGCTCGCGCGGCCGAGCTGGAGCGGGCGGCCGACCCGGATGCCGTGGTGGTGCACGTGATCCCGCTGCTGGTCGAGACCGGCCAGCAGGACGACTTCGACCGGGTCGTGGTGGTCGACGCCGACCCGGAGACCCAGCTGGCCCGGCTGCGCGCCCGGGACGGGCTGTCCGAATGTGCCGCGCAGGCCCGGCTGGCCGCCCAGGCCTCCCGACATGAGCGTCGGGCCGCCGCCGACTGGGTGCTGGAAAACCGGGGGAGTGTCAGCGATCTGCTCGGCCAGATCCGAGCCCTGTGGGCAGAACTGACCGAACCTGACGCCGGGAACTGACATACTCCCGGGGGGTGGAACCCAGGCACGCCGTAAACGGGGCCGTCCCGGGCGTGAGGTCGAAGGAGGTAAACGTTGGAGTGCCCACGTTGTCGGGCTGAGCTCCCCGAGGTCGCACACTTCTGCCACGTCTGTGGTCAGGACCAGCGCTCGGCGGACCTCGCGCGACGGAAGTCCTTTGCCGCCAAGCCCGACGAGCCGGTGGCCTCGTTCGCCCTGATCTCCTCGATCATGCCGCGGGGCGCGGGACAGCGGCCGCAGACCTACCGGATCGCCCTGGCCATCGCCCTCGTGGTGGCGCTCGTCGCCGCCATCTTCGGCGCGATGCCGATCGCGGTGCTGGTCGCCGCCTTCGCCATCCCGATCGTCTACATCGTCTACATCTACGACGTGAACCTCTGGGAGGACGAGCCCCTCCCGGTCACTGGGCTGGCTTTCGCGTTGACCGGTCTGCTGGCCGCCGGCTTCACCATCCTGTGGACCTCCCTACGCGGTCCGGTCCCCTTCGGCACGACCACGTACGACGGGTCGCTCAGCGCCACCCCGAGCGTTGGCGTCTTCCTGCTGGTTGCGCTGGTCGTGCCGATCGTCGGCGAGGCCATCCGGCAGATCGGTCCGGTCGTGCTGGCCAGCCGGCCGGAGTTCGACGACCTGATGGACGGGCTGACCTTCGGCGTGATCAGCGGCGTCGCGTACGCATGCTTCGACACCCTGGTCCGGCACTGGAACCTGCTGACCGGCGGGCTGCAGGCGCAGGACCCCGGCCTGTGGGTGTCGCTGATCTTCCTCGAAGGGTTCGTCAAGCCGCTGATCTTCGGCACCGCGACGGGCATCGCCTGCGCCGAGTTCTCCGGGCTCGGCCGAGGGTTCGACGGGTTCACCCCGCGCTACTTCCGAGGGGTGGCCGAGGCCGTACTGGCTAATATCGCCTACCAGGCCGGCACCTACCTGTTCGCGTTCGTGGGCAGCGCGACGCTGGCCGTGATCCTCAGCACCGTGTGGGGGCTGATCATCCTCGGCATCCTGATCCTGCGGATCCGCAACGTGCTGCACGTCGGGCTGATGGAGGCTGCGCTGGAGCGCTCGGCGCGGACCAGTGGGGTCGATGATGAGGGCGAGCTCGAGGTCTGCGCCCAGTGCGAGATGCCGCTGCTGGAGCACGCCGCGTTCTGCAACGCCTGCGGCACTGCGGTGCGAGTCCAAGCAAAGGCGCACAAGCCGACCGTGGCGGCTATCACCGGTGATCAGTCGGCGCCGGAGTCGATCGTGCCCGGATTCGACACGCCGGTGAGTGGTGAGGCTCACGACGACGACGACGCCACCGACATCCGCACCGGATCGTCGGTCGCCGAGGAGCGGTCGCAGGAGGAGTCCGCCCGCCGGAGCCGGTTCTACGACGACGAGGAGGGCCGGGCATGACCCAGGACCCAGGCCAGTGGGGGCCGCAGGGCGGCTACCCGCCACAGGGCCCGGGCGGTGGCTACCCGCCACAGAGTCAGGGCGGATACCCGCAGCCGCAGCCCACGCCGGGGTTTCCGCCGCAGCAGGGGGCCTACAGCCCGCAGGGCACGTATCCTCCGCAGGGCGGTTACCCGCCGCAAGGGCCGCCCGGAGGCTACGGCCAGCAGCCGCCGCCGGGCGGCTACGGCCAGCCGGGTGAGGTGCCGCCGGGTGGCGGCTTCCCCCCGGCCGGTGGTCCGGCGGCCAAGAAAAGCCCCGGGCTGATCATCGGCATCGTGGTGGCGGCCATCGTGCTGCTGGCGGCGATCGGCGGCATCATCATGGTGCTCAACCGGGACAGCAGCGACCAGCCGCCGCCGGTGTCGATCACCCCGACCAACACGGCTCCGCCGACCCAACAGCCCACGCCGGGCCCGACGGACAAGCCGACCACCGCGGCGCCGACCGACGACCCCCAGCCGAACCCGAGCGACACCGGTCAGCCGCCGAGCGGCGACGGAGTCGACCTGGGCAGCGGGATCACTCTCACGCCGGCCAGCGGTTGGGAGGTGCAGAAGACCAGCAAGGGCGTGGCCCAGCTCAGCAACGGCCAGAGCGTCTTCCTGGGCCAGGTAATCCAGGCGGAGTCCAACACGAATCCGGGTCAGCTGTGTGAGGCGTGGCACCGGAAGGTGGCGGAGGGAACCTCGAACGGCAAGTTCCAGGACCCCAAGGCCGCCGACCTGGGCACCACCAAGCTGAGCGCCGCCACGTGCCTGGCGGAGGTCACGGTGAGCAACGGCCAGGGCTCGACGGCTGTGCTGCTGTTCTCGCTGGTCTCGGTGCGCACCACCGACGGTCTCACGGTGATCGGTACGGCATCTTTCCCGCCGAACGCGGACTCCGAGCAGCTGAACAAGGACTTCGGCGCCATGGTCAACTCGATGCTCGGCGGCCAGGCGACCGGCTGATCTTTGGTCTGACTGCTTGCGCCCGACGCTCTGACCCGACGACGTCGTCACTCTTCGCGAACGGAAGAACACCCTTCGCTCATCATTCCTCCACTCGTCGGCGCGCCTATCCGACGCTCGCAGTCTTACGTCGTGCTCGGATGCTCGAGGCGACTGTCAGCGGCGGCTCATAGGCTCGATGCCATGGTGCGTCCGGTAACCGACCTGCAGCGTCGGGTGGCCCCGTTCAAGGTGGAGGCCGACTTCTCCCCGTCGGGGGATCAGCCGACCGCGATCGAGGAGCTGGAGCGGCGGATCCAGGCCGGCGAGCAGGACGTCGTGCTGCTGGGCGCCACCGGCACCGGCAAGACGGCCACGGTCGCCTGGCTGGCGGAGCGACTGCAGCGCCCGACGCTGGTGATGCAGCCCAACAAGACTTTGGCCGCTCAGTTCGCCAACGAGCTGCGCCAGTTCTTTCCCCGCAACGCGGTCGAGTACTTCGTCTCCTACTACGACTACTACCAACCCGAGGCGTACGTCCCGCAGACCGACACCTACATCGAGAAGGACTCCTCGCTCAACGAGGAGGTCGAGCGGCTGCGGCACTCGGCCACCAACTCGCTGCTGACCCGGCGCGACGTCATCGTAGTGGCGACCGTCTCGGCCATCTACGGCCTGGGCACGCCGCAGGAGTACGTGGGCCGGATGATCCGGCTCCGGGTCGGGGACGAGATCGAGCGGGACGCGCTGCTCCGCCGGCTGGTCGGCATCCAGTACGCCCGCAACGACCTGGCCGGCACCCGCGGCACCTTCCGGGTCCGCGGGGACACCCTCGAGGTGTTCCCGATGTATGAGGAGCTGGCCGTCCGGGTCGAGTTCTTCGGCGACGAGATCGAGCGGCTGAGCACCCTGCATCCGTTGACCGGAGAGGTGGTGACCGAGGACCAGGAGATGTACCTGTTCCCGGCCAGCCACTACGTCGCCGGACCGGACCGGATGGAGCGAGCGATCCGCGGCATCGAGACCGAGCTGGAGCAGCGCCTGGCGGAGCTGGAGCGCCACTCGAAGCTGCTGGAGGCCCAGCGGCTGCGGATGCGGACCAGCTACGACATCGAGATGATGCGCCAGATCGGCAGCTGCTCGGGCATCGAGAACTACTCCCGCCACATCGACGGCCGCGGTCCCGGCAGCCCGCCCAACTGCCTGCTCGACTACTTCCCCGAAGACTTCCTCCTGGTCATCGACGAGTCGCACGTGACGGTGCCGCAGATCGGCGGGATGTACGAGGGAGACATGTCGCGGAAGCGGACGCTGGTCGACCACGGTTTCCGGCTGCCCAGCGCCATGGACAACCGCCCGCTGCGGTTCGAAGAGTTCGTCGACCGAATCGGCCAGACCGTCTACCTCTCGGCGACTCCGGGCAACTACGAGATGGCCCGGTCCAAGGGCTTCGTCGAGCAGCTGATCCGGCCGACCGGGCTGGTGGACCCGCAGGTGATCGTCAAGCCCACCTCGGGTCAGATCGACGACCTGATGGCGGAGATTCGGCTGCGGACGGAGCGCTCCGAGCGGATCCTGGTGACCACCTTGACCAAGAAGATGGCCGAGGACCTGACCGACTACTTGCTGGAGAACGGCATCCGCACCCGGTACCTGCACTCCGAGGTCGACACCCTGCAGCGGATCACCCTGCTCCGCGAGCTGCGGATGGGGGAGTACGACGTCCTGGTCGGCATCAACCTGCTGCGCGAGGGCCTCGACCTGCCGGAGGTGTCGTTGGTCGCCATCCTGGATGCCGACAAGGAGGGCTTCCTGCGCAGCGCGAAGAGTCTCATCCAGACGATCGGCCGGGCCGCGCGCAACGTGTCCGGCGAGGTGCACATGTACGCCGACTCGGTCACCGACTCGATGGCCGCGGCCATCGAGGAGACCAACCGCCGCCGGGAGAAGCAGGTCGCCTACAACGTGGCCCAGGGGGTTGACCCGCAGCCCATCCGGAAGCGGATCGCCGACATCACCGACATGCTGGCCCGCGAGGACGCCGACACCGAAGACCTGCTGGGCAGTGGCCGCAACCGGAGCCGGGGCAAGTCGCCGGTGCCGGCCCTGGGCGGGAAGAACGGCGGTGCGCCGTCTAGGAGGTTCGCCGGGATGCCCGCCGGGGATCTCGCCGACTTGGTACAGCAGCTGACCGACCAGATGCATGGCGCAGCGGCGGACCTGCAGTTCGAGGTGGCCGCCCGGCTGCGCGACGAGATCTCCGACCTCAAGAAAGAGCTGCGGCAGATGGTCGAGGCCACGCGCTAAGCCGAGAAGGTGGCCTCGGCGAAGGGGTTCGCCGGGCGGCGGGCAGCAGTGGCCGCCTCGATGGCCTGGGCGATCGTGGCCACCGGGTCGGGCAGATCCGCGATCCGCTGCCGCATCCGCTCCGCCTCAGTTCTGTACCGCGGGCTCCGCAGCACTGCGTGGACCGCGGCGCGCAGCTGTCGGGGAGTAGGCCGACCGGACCGCAGGTCGATACCGGTACCGGACCAGGCCACCCGGGCCGCCACCTCGGGCTTCTCCTCGGTCGCCCCGGCGACCACCAGCGGCACACCGGCCCGCAGCGCTTGGGTGACACCGCCGTACCCGCCGTTGGTCACCATCACGCTCGTCCGCGGCAGCAGCTGGGCGTACGGCAGGAAGGGCGCCGCGCGCCCGTTGGCCGGTAGCGCGCCGCCGAGCCGGTCGAGCAGCTCGCGCACGGGACGACCGCCGGTCGATCCGACCACCCAGACGTCGTCGCCGGCCAGGGCAGTGAACGTGCTGGCCAGCAGCGTGCCGAGGTCGTGGTTGTCCACGGTGCCCTGGGTGACGTGAACCACCGGCCGTGAGTCGTTTAGGTCATCCCACCAGGCCGGTACCGGCTGTCCAGGCGGTTCCTCCGGTGGCAACGGTCCGAGGAAACCGAACGAGGCGGGCAGCTCGCGCCGGGGGTACTCGAACTCCCGCGGCGCGAGCTGCCAGCATGTGTCGAAGTACCGGGTGTGGTCGAAGTAGTCGACCGAGCCGGCCGGCACGCCGAACGGCGCAAGCACGGCGTCCATCGCCCGCTGGATCGGCTGCAGCGGACCGGTGTGCAGGACGTGGTTCATGTGTCGGTTGCGGAGCCGCATCAGGGCCGAGTCGCCCGGCCGAATCCCGCTGCCGAACGGCGCGGTGTCGACACTGGTCAGCGAGAGCGGAGTGGCAGAGACGCCGAAGATCGGCATGCGCTCGGCCGCGGGAACGGTGAGCAGCGTGGGCAGCACGCCGAGGTAGGCGGCATCACTGAGCACGCCGTCGTAGCCGGAACGGAGCTCGGCAGCCAGCGCCGCGTGTTGGGCCGGCAGGGGAGCGAGGAACAGCCCGAGGATGTCGTGCCGGCCGGCGGCCAACCGTCCGCCGCGGCCGCGCCCAGGCAGCCAGCCGTCGAGGTCGTCGTCGTCGAAGTCAGCCGCCCGCGGCAACGGCCGGAACCGTATGCCGGACGACCTAACCGTCGGCGCGTACTTCCGCCCGGTCAGTACGGTCACCCGGTGCCCCCGCGCGACAAGCCCACGACCGATGGCTAGCAGCGGGACGACGTGGCCGTAGATCGGGGTCAGCGGGATCAGGACGTCAGCCATCGACGCCGGTTACGTTGGTGGCGGTGATGTAGCCGACGTGGCTCAGGCGGTCGTGCAGCGCGGCCAGCGCGGCGAAGCACAGCGGCGGCACCACGGCGGCCCACCAGGGCGGGTCGGCGTAGCGGCGGGG
>DASQUF010000083.1:0-10288 GCA_035641435.1 Propionibacteriaceae bacterium
GGGCCGGCGCCATCGACCCAGTCGATCAGCCGCCGCTCGGTCACCACCGACCAGGTGGAGGTGTCGACGTACCAGTCGAAGGCGTGCAGCGGCGCACTCCCCCGCCGACCGCTGGAGGCGGCGAGAAGGTCGGCCAGCGACGTGGCCGCGATGACCACCGGGCCGCTCTTCTTGGCCATCTTGTGCACCCCGGGAAGCACGAAGCGGGCGAACGTCTTCGGGCCCAGCAGGCCAACCAGCTGATCCTGCAGCACCCCCTGGTTGTTCGGGCTGAGCCCCGCCGGACGGGCCACCGCGCGGGCCAGCAGTCCGGCGAGCTCGGGGTCTGGATCCGCCAGCCGCTCGGCCAGCGCGGGCCGCGCCTCGGAGTCGACCAGGCCGTCGAGCAGCAGCCGGGTCGCGCCGGTCTCGTCCACGCGCTCCAGAAACCTTCGCCACAGCGGCCCGGCCACCAGCCGACGGACGTCGTCGACGCCCAGCCGGTCCAGTCGGCCGGACTCGAGCTGCGCCCAGCCGAACAGTTCGGCCACGCTCGTCACCCGATCCAGCCCCGGTTTGGGTCCGGCGGCTGTGAGCGCGGCCACCACCGCCACGGTCGACCGGTCCGGTTCGGGCACGCCGGCATCCAGGTCGAGGTCGGCCGGGCCGGGGCGCGAGAAGGGCGGCACGGCGACCGAGAGCCGCAGCCCCTCCCCCGCCGGGTCGCTGGCGAAGGTGGCCAGGGACAGCCCGGCAGCCAGCCCGTCGGGCAGTATGCCGATGACCTGGCGGACCACATGCTCGGCCCGCTCCGCGTCCGTGCTGGCCAGAACCATCGGGCGGCGGTCGGCGAGGCGCTGTAGCAGCACCGACAGGACCGCCTCCGTGGTCCGATCCGGGACCGGCGCCTCCTCCGGCCCGGCCAGGGGCACCTCCACCGCCGGCCAACCGGCGTCGGCCTCGCCGCCCGGCTGCTCGGTCCGCAGCAGCCCGCGGTCCGCGCAGGCGAACAGGTCTCTAGGGCCTAGCCGCCCGCTCGGGTCGAGGAGCGCGTGCACAACGTACTGGCCCGGCCGGGCCGCGCCGGCCGCGTACGCCTTGCTGACCAGCAGGGACCCGTGGTCCGTGGGCTCGTACGCCAGGCACCGCGGCGGCGCGGCCCCGTCGTCGACCAGCGCTGCGGCCCCCTGGTCGAGGAAGCGGGCCCGGGCGCCCAGTCCGGCGTCCCGGTCGCCGAACGGCAGCCGCCAACCGGCGGAGGCGAAGACCGGACCGAAGCCGTCGCCGCCCAGCAGCGAGTTGGTCGACCAGCCGAGCATCACCTGCTCGCAGCGCACCAGCTCAGACATAGGTCCCCGGTCGCCCGATCAGCCGCAGCCCGTGCAGCACGGCGAGCAGCGGCTCGGCCACGTTGAGCGGCCGGTAGTCGGCGAAGACGCCCTGCTCGTCAGGTTCGCAGCCCATGGCCGACACCGCGTGATAGCTGCGCAGCCGGGACAGCTGCTCGATGGCCTGGAGGATGCCCGCACCGGCGTAGCGGCGGGTGATCTCGTACGGCAGTCGGCCCTGCTCCTCCTGACGGGCCAGCGGGTCGTCGAAGTAGCTGGCGTCCAGCGGCAGGCTGGGAAACTCCGGAGCGCCGAACTCGACCGACAGCAGCTCGACCAGCTCGTCAGCCTTGGCGAGGATGGCCGCGGTGGGCAGGTCGCGCGTGGGGTGCCGACTGACGTAAGCGGGATGCTGGCTGAGCTGCGCCAGCAGGGTGGTGAACGTGCCGACGACGCGGCTGGGGCCCGGTGCGGTCTGGGACTGCTCCTCGCCCGGCAGCCGGTAGACCTCGCGCGGAAAGCGCAGCGCCTTGGGCGTGTAGAACAGCAGCGCGGCATCCATCAGCTGCACGAACGGGCTGTGCACGGCCACGTCGCGGCCGGTCTGCTGCACCTCGCCGGCGGAGTCGAAGAAGACAAGGTCATAGCGGGCCTCGCGACCGGCCGGCGGTGTCACCGTCATCCGCACCACCAGCGGCGGAGTCTGCTCGTCCGCATTGGGTCGCAGGGTGGTGCCGGGCGCCCGTCGGTTGCGCAGCTGGCCCTCGTAGTACTGCTCCCAGCGACGCCGGGACGGCTCGTCGATGATCGAGAACCGCAGCCCCAGCTCGCTCAGAATGGCGTGGTTGGTCAGCTGGTAGAGCAGACTGCCCAGATAGCTCGACTTGGTCGTGGCGGTCGGTCCGACGAGGCCGATCACGATCGGCTTGACCGAGCGGAAGTCCTCCGGCTGCATGTGCCCCGCCGGACAGCGCCAGGCCGCTCCGAGCCGTTGCCGGGCGAGGGCCTCGGCGACCCGGCGGTTCGCGGCGCGATGGGCCAGCGGCGGGGTCCGCTCCAGCAGCCGGCTGAGCCGGTCGAACAGGCTGAGGCGCGGCTCGGGCAGGTGGTTGCCGGCGGCGTCGATCAGCTGGAATGCGTCGCGCGGGTAGGTGCGCGGGCACTGTACACAGAGCGGCATCGAGGTCGGTCGGCCTGCTCAGGTGGGAATCATGATCAAGAACACGAGGACGAAGACGAGATACCAGACCAGCGACCAGGTGAGCAGCCAGGTCCGTCGCCGGGCGAACCGCTGCTGGCGGCGGGCGGCCCGGATGGCCGCGTGCTCGCCGCGCAGCTTGTCGGTCAGTCCGCTCTCGGTCACGCGAGGGCCATCCCCACCAGGATCAGCGTGAGCAGCGCCGCCGCGAAGGCGACCAGCACCGCCCCACCGGCGTACGCGACGCGCGGCTCCCAGCCGACGTGCTCGTCGCCGAGCACACCGGCCGCAGTGGCGAAACGGCCCAGCGGGGTTCGCGGCCGCGGTTCGTCGAGCTCAGCCACCACCGGCGAGCCGAGGACCTTGGTCGCGCCGACCAGCACCTCGGTGTTCGTGCCGGTCTCGCCGAGCTGGGCGAGCAGGTCACCGGCGGTGCCGCGCTGGGCCGGATGCCAGGCCAGGGCGCGCGCCACCGCGTCCCGCAGACCGCCGGCCGGCAGCCCATCCAGGTCGGGCCCCGGCGGGGCCACGCCCAGCCGCACGCTCTGGTCGATCGCGTACAGCGCGCTCTCGTCGAAGCCGTCCACGCAGTAGGGGTGCCGGCCCGGCGCGAACATCTGGCACACGGTCAGGGCCCAGGAGAACAGGTCGGTACCGCCGAGGATCGGCCGCTCCGGTCCGCCGCCGAAGAGCTGCTCGGGACTCGCGTACGCCTTGGTCGCCTCGACCACCCGCGGTCGGCGTTCGGCCGGGTCGCGGGAGGACTCGAAGTCGATCAACGTGGCTCGCCGGTCGTGGACGATCACGTTGCCGGGCTTGATGTCGCAGTGGATCTCGCGGCGGTTGTGCACCTGGGCGATGCCGACCAGGATCATCCGGGCCGCGCTGGTGGACCGCTCTCGCGTCCATTCCGGCTGGCCGATCAGCTGGTCCAATGCGACGCCCTGGTAGAAGTCGCGGGCCACCCAGCTGAAGTCGGAATCCTGCGCGTGCCCTCTGAGCACGCCCTGCTGCGCGGACCAGGTCTGCTCCTCGCGCAGCCGGATCTGGCCGTCGGCGGTAGGGGTGCCGGTCAGCACCTTGATCACCACGAAGGTGGGCGTCGCGCCGTCCGGGACCGGGTCAACGGGCGTGCCGAGCAACGGGGTGGGCTTGTCGGCGTTGACCGGCTCGATGCCGGGCTTGAGCCGATGGATGCAGCGGAACGGGCCGAGCTGGTCCGGATCGCCGGGCTGCAGGTCGTAGAGCTGCTGCTGCCGGGGAGCGCCGCGAAAGGGCACCGGGACCGTCGTCGGCTCGGGCCGGAGACGGGCCGGAACGACCCGCGTATCCTCCTCCGCCACCCAGCCACTGTAGCCTGCGGCCGTGTCACTGGCCTTTCTGCTGACGACCCTGGTCGTTGTGATCACCCCCGGCACCGGCGCCCTCTACACCATCGCGGCCGGCCTCAGCCGCGGGCGTCGGGCCAGCCTGGTCGCCGCTGTCGGCTGCACCCTGGGCATCGTGCCGCACATGGTCGCCGCCATCGCCGGCCTGGCCGCGCTGCTCTACGCCAGCTCGGTGGCCTTCGCCACGCTGAGGTACCTCGGGGTGGCCTACCTGCTCTTCCTGGCCTGGCGAACCCTGCGGGACCGGACTCCGCTGACTGTCGACGAGACGGCGGCGCCGAAGTCCGATTTCCGGGTGGTGGGGGACGCGGTGCTGATCAACCTGCTGAACCCGAAGCTGACCATCTTCTTCTTCGCCTTCCTGCCCCAGTTCGTCGACCCGGGGCAGCCGTCGACCACGCTGCACATGGTCGCTCTCAGTGGCGTGTTCATGGGCGTCACGCTGGTCGTCTTCGCGGCGTACGGCCTGTTCGCCGCCGCCGTCCGCACCCACGTGATCAGCCGGCCGCGGGTGGTCACCTGGATGCGCCGGACCTTCGCCGCCTCATACGCGGTCCTGGCCGGGAGGCTTGCCCTAGCCGACCGCTGAGGAACTGTCCCATACGCCGAAACTGGTCACAGACTGCGGGTGCTACGGCCCAGAGCTCGCAGTCTGTGACCAGTTCTCGGGCGAAGGCCGGCTACTTGTCGATGCGGGTAATCCAGTACTCCTCACTGTCTGGATCCTCGATGCCGAAGCGCGCGCTTGGCAGGTAGAGGCTGCCCTTGTACGCGGCAACAGTGGTCGGCACATCGGAGCCGGGAACCGGCAGCACCTCGACCAGCGTGCCGGCGGTGCCCCGGGGGTTCAGCTTGAACACCGCGACCTGCTCGAGCCGATTCTGCACCACGTACAAGGTCCGGCCGCGGACCAGCAGGCCGTCGCCGTTGGTCAGTCGGTAGCCGCCGAGGTCGACCTGGGTCGCCTCACCGCTGTCCGGATCCACCCGGAAGAGCAGACCGGTGACGGACTGAACCACCAGCAGAGCCCGGCCGTTCGGCGTGACCGCGATTCCATTGGCGTTGAAGCCGGACTGCTGCACCCAGTCACCGGTCAGCGGAACGACAGTCGGCGTGGCATCCTCGTCGCCGCCCAGAGGCAACCGGTAGAGCTGCGCCTGGAGCGAGTCGGTGAACCAGGCTGCCCGCTTGGTCAGCACGACGTCGTTGATGAAGCTCGGATTAGTGGTCAGGGTGTACTCGGCCAAGATCTCCCCGGTGCGGGAGTCGACCACCCGAGCCGTCCCGGACGGGCCGCCGGCGACGTACAGCAGGCCCTTCTTGTCGATCTTGAGTCCGACTGATGGTGTCCCCGGCCCCTGGCTGATCACCTCGCCCTCACCGGTCCGCAGGTCGGCCCGATAGATGTCGCCATCGGCCAGCGAACCGACATAGGCCACCGGCTTCTTCCCGATGGTGATGCCTTCCGGCTGGAATCCGACTGGGAGATCGATCCGGTCGGGGAAGGAATGGCGGGGCTTGGCCTCGGCCGGTGCCACGAGCGCGACGCTGAGCAGCGCGCTGAGCACGGCGGCGAACAGGAGGCGGAGACGGGATCGCGTGGTCATAGGGCTCCCTTGCCTTCTCGGTGGTTTGGTCTTCAACCGTTCTACACTGCCGACGAGACAGATGCACCGCGGGTTCACCGCCGTGGACGCCGCTCAGTCCTGGCCCGGCCGCTCCCGGGCCCGGCGGACCCGACGGACGACCAGCGCCACGAGCAGTCCGGCGATCACGGCGTACAGGGCGTAGTTGACGTAGCGGGAGTACCGGTCGACCAGAGCGTACTGGGTGCCGAGGGCCACCCCCGCGCCGATCAGGATGGCGTTCCACATCCCGCTGCCGGCCACAGTGAAGATGCTGAAGGTCACGAGGTTCATCCGTTGCGCGCCGGCCGGCAGGGAGATCAGGCTGCGTACGCCGGGGATCAGCCGGCCGAAGAAGATCGAGCCTTTGCCGTGCCGCCCGAACCAGGAGTCGGCCCGTTCGAAGTCCTCCCGGTCGACCAGGGGCAGCTTGGCCAGCAGCCGGATAGACCGGTCCTGACCGAGGGCGGCGCCCAGTCCGTACAGTCCGAGGGCCCCGAGGTACGCGCCCAGCGTGCTGGTCGCGATCACCAGCCCCAGGTTCATCCCGCCCTGGCTGGTCACGAAGCCGGCCAGCGGCAGCACCACCTCGCTGGGCAGCGGCGGGAAGACCGTCTCCAGCAGCACCAGGACGCCGACGCCCCACTCCCCCAGCGCGTTCATCACCCGTTCCGCCCAGCCCAGCAGACCGGTCAGCTCCAAGGGCCGCATAGGTCCTTGAGTCTGACACGAAGCCGGATACGGAACACTTCTGCCATCCGACCGTGGGAGAGTTCTTCGCGCATGAGGTGGCCGAGCCGTTCTCGCTGCCCCTCTACATCGGTCTGCCTCCGGAACTCGACGTCCAGCTGGCGCCCACGATCGGGCCGTCCCAGCGTCAAGCCCTCGCGGCGCTGGCCAACCCGGTCTGGCTCCGGTACGCCCTCCCTGGTCGCGCGGCGATCCGTGGCCTACCACGCCACCTTTGGCGGCACCGCGGTGAGCTTCGACGACGAGGCCGAGCTCCAGCGCTTCGAGGTCGAGGACGCCTCGGCGGGTGCGGTCGGCAGCGGACCCGGTCTGGCCCGGAATGTTCGCCGCCGTGATCGGCGAGGTCGACGGGCGGTGGCTGATCAGTCCGGACCTGATGGAGCGCGTTCGCCGACGCAGGCGAGTGGGCGGGACGCCGTGCTCGGACAGCCTCTGGGCCGAGCTGAGCCGGCCGTTCCGGGCGCCGCGGTACCGGTTCGCCGCACTGACCGAGGCGGTCTACGTGCGCCGGCATCCAGCCCGGACCCCGGTGACGAAGTGCTGGACATGGCGGAGAAGAAGATCTGGGACAAGAAGAACCCCAAGACCAAGAGCAAGAAGTCGACCCCGAGCGAGAAGGCGTCGGCGAAGAAGCGGGCCAAGAAGCAGGGCCGGAGCAAGCCCAGCCTGGTGGACAACATCAATGCCCAGAAGCACACCGGGTCGAAGGGCAGTAAGAAAGGCAGGTCCAAGGGCAAGAAGTAGGCCGCAGTGCTTGCAAGCCGCCTCTGACTAGGGCGATCATGATTCTGGTCGAGCACCCTGGCCCGGCCGGGTGGGAGACATCATGTTCGCGCAAGTCATCTCGGGGAAGATCACGAACGAATCTGCGGTCCAGGCGCTGGTGCAGCGCTGGCTGACCGACCTCGCTCCAGGCGCTTCGGGCTGGCTCAGCTCGACCTCGGGCGCCACGGCGGACGGCGAGTACGTCGTCTTTGCCTGTTTCGAGTCGGCCGAGGCCGCTCGGCGCAACAGCGACCGCCCCGAGCAGGGCGAGTGGTGGGCCGAGGTCGAGCGCTGCTTCGCCGAGCCGCCGACCTTCGGCGACTACGACGACATCCTCGTCCTTCGGCGTGGCGTCTCCCCCTCGGCCGGGTTTGTGCAGGCCATGCTGGGGAGCGTCTCGGACGTCGACCGGGAGCGGGAGCTGAGCCGGGCGTTCGTCGCCGCCGACACCGACATGCGGCCCGATCTGCTGGGCGGGATCATCGGCATCGGGGACGATGGACGGTTCGCCCAGGCCATGTACTTCAGCACCGAGGCCGAAGCCCGTGCCGGCGAGCAGTCCGAGGCGCCCCCGGAGATGGCGGAGGGCTTCGCCGAGGAGCAGGAGCTGATCACCGAGATCCGCTACCTCGACCTCACCAGGCCGACCATCCACGCCGCCGACTGACCTTCAGTCTCACGCTGATCGAGTCGCCAATCGCTGCCTCGACTCTTGACAGGAAACCATTTGGTTTCCTATTATCGGAGATGTGGAACTGGTCTTTCGGGCCTTGGCGGACCCGACGCGGCGAGCGCTCCTGGACGAGCTGTTCCTGCAGGACGGCCAGACACTGATGGCCCTGCACTCCCGCTTCCCGATGACCCGGATCGCCGTGGCGAAGCACCTTGGTCTGCTGGAGGAGGCCGGGCTGATCACCACCCGACGGCAGGGCCGGGAGAAGCTGCACTTCCTCAACCCCGTGCCCATCCGGACCGTCCACGACCGGTGGGTCAGCAAGTACACCGAAGGCTGGGCCGCCGGGCTGGTCGGCCTCAAGCAGGAACTGGAGAAGCGTATGGAGAAGGTGTTCGAGATCTATATCCGGACCACCCCGGAGCGGCTGTGGGCGGCCATCACCGATCCCGAGGTCCGCGCCCGGTTCCACTTCGGCAACCGGATCACCTCCGACTGGAGCCCCGGGTCGGAGTATGTGATCACCAACCCCAACGCCCCCGACCCCCTGGTCGAGGGCCGCAACCTCGAGGTCGACCCGCCGCGCCGGCTGGTCCAGTCCATGCTCGCCCTTTGGGGAGACGACGTCGCCGCGTACGGGACGACGCGCGTGACGTGGGAGATCGAGCCGGTCGGGGACTCCTGCCGGCTGACGGTCATCCACGACCAGATCCCCGCCGAGGCCGATGCACAGCTCTACGGCGGCTGGCCGATGATGCTCTCCGGCCTCAAGACCTGGCTGGAGACCGGCCAGGAGCTCACCACCCCCGGCTCACTGATGTACGCCTCACCCATGAAAGGGGACCAATCATGACCGCGCTGGACCACACCTTCACCGGCACCCTGGAGCAGAGCAGCGCCAAGGGTGGCTGGACCTACCTGTGCACCGACTGGTCCGCGGAGTACTTCGGCACCCGCGGCCTGGTCAAGGTCGCCGGGACGGTCGACGGACACCCGTTCCGGTCATCGTTCATGGCCCTTGGCGACGGCACCCACAAGCTGCCGATCAAGGCCGACCTGCGCTCCGTGCTGGGCAAGGACGCCGGCGACACCGTCACGGTGCACCTCACCGAGCGCATCGACCGCTGATTCCGACAGGAGACCCTGAGTGATTACCACTCTGAGCGATGTCCGTGGCGTCGCCGTCCCGGTCCGCGACCAGGACGCCGTAGCCGAGCTCTGACACGTTGCGCCCTCTTCTCCTCCTCGCGGCACATATATTCGGCCGCAAGGACGAGAAGAGGGCGCAAAGTCGAGGTCAGCGCTCGGTGGTGCTCCCACCGGCAGCGGCGATCTTGTCCTTGGCCGAGGCCGAGAACGCGTCCGCAGTGACCTGCACCGCGACGGAGATGTCGCCGGTCCCGAGGATCTTCACCGGCCGCCCGGAGCGCACAGCTCCCGCGGCGACCAGATCCTCGACCCCGACGGAGCCCCCCTGCGGGAACAGCTCGCCCAGCCGGGACAGGTTGACGATCTGGTACTCCACCCGGAACGGGTTCTTGAACCCGCGCAGCTTCGGCACCCGCATGTGGAACGGCATCTGGCCGCCCTCGAAGTTCTGCGGCACGGTCTGCCGAGCGCCCGAGCCCTTCGTACCCCGGCCGGCGGTCTTACCGCCCTTGCCGCCTTCGCCACGACCGACGCGCCGCTTGGCCGTCTTGGCCCCCGGCGCCGGCCGCAGATGATGAACCTTCAACGCCATCGTTAGTCGACCTCCTCCACACTCACCAGGTGGGCCACCGTCTTGATCATGCCGCGCACCTCGGGCCGGTCCTCACGGATCGACTCGTCGCCGACCCGCCTCAGCCCGAGCGTGCGCAGGGTGGCCCGCTGGTTCTGCTTGCCCCCTACGCCGCTGCGCACCTGGCGCACCTTCAGCGAGGTCACGACGCCACCGCCGCCCGGGCGCGCAGGATCGCCGCCGGGGTGACGTGCTCGACGGACTTGCCCCGCCGCTTGGCCACCTGCTCCGGCTGCTCCAGGCCTTGCAGCGCGGCCACCGTGGCGTGCACCACGTTGATCGCGTTCGCCGAGCCGAGGGACTTGGCCAGTACGTCGTGTACGCCGGCGCACTCCAGCACCGCTCGCGCCGACCCACCCGCGATCACGCCGGTACCGGGCGACGCCGGACGCAACATGACCACACCCGCCGCCTTCTCGCCCTGCACCGGGTGCGGGATGGTGCCCTGGATCCGCGGCACCACGAAGAAGTGCTTCTTGGCCTCCTCGACACCCTTGGCGATCGCCGCGGGGACCTCCTTGGCCTTGCCGTAGCCGACGCCCACGGTGCCGTCACCATCGCCGACCACCACCAGCGCGGTGAAGCTGAACCGGCGGCCACCCTTCACGACCTTGGCCACCCGGTTGATCGCCACCACGCGCTCGATGTAGTTGCTCTTGTCCTGGGCCTGCCCGCCGCCACGACGATCGCCGTCACGGCCGCGACGGTCCCCACCGGCACCGCCACCGCGGCGCTGGGTTCCTGCCATATCGCTACCTTCTGTCTCTCGTCAGAATCCGAGGCCGGCCTCGCGGGCGCCGTC
>DASQUF010000084.1:0-4323 GCA_035641435.1 Propionibacteriaceae bacterium
CGCCGACCGCCGTGCCCAGCACACAGCCGACGACCACCCAGACCAGGTTGATCGGGGTCAGCGCCAGGCTGAACCCCTGCATCAGGTTGCTGAGCTGGTCCACCTCACATCACCCCCGCGAGGAAGCCGGCCGGCAGGTTCAGGCCCAGCAGGTACCCGAAGGTCAGCTGGATCAGCGAGGACATGACCAGAGCGACCGAGACGTCGAAGATCGGTCGGCGGGACCCGAGGGCGTAGGCGACCCCCCAGAACAGCACCGCGGCGGCCACGATCCAGCCGACCGGGCGCAGCAGCACCATGAACGCCACCAGCGACCCGAGCACGGTCAACACGGCCCGCCAGTCGGTCACCGCGCCGACCGGCCACGGCTCGCGGCCGGGCGGCGGGTCCGGCAGGATCTCCTCGATCGGGTCGCCGTCGGCGTCCAGGTGCGCCTCTTGTTCGTCCTGCAGGAGCCCGGCGCGCCGGGCCCGCACCGTGCGCAGCGTCTGGACGGTGCTCAAGGCAGCCATGACCAGCAGCAACGCGATGATGATGCCGGGGAAGAAGGTCGGGCCGGGCCGCTGGACGCTGGGCGGTTGGACCATGTTGGCCGTCCCGATGATCAGGAAGACGGCGATGGCCACCAGGATGGCCGGTACCACCAGCTCGGCCATGCCGGAGGCTTGCGGCTTGGCGGTGGTGCCGGCGGCAGTGTCGTCACTGGGTGGGGCTGGGCTGCTGGTGGTCATCACGCTCCGATCCCGAGCTGTTGGGCGATCACGCCGATGCGCTCGGCCTCGGTCTTCAGGTAGGCGCCGAACTCGTCGCCGCTGATGAAGTTGTCCCGCCACTTGTTGCGGGCGATCGTGTCCTGCCAGGCCGGCCCGTTGCGCATCTCGGTGACGATGTCGATCAACACCTGGCGCTGCTCGGGGCTCAGTCCGGGCGGGCCGACCAGCCCGCGCCAGTTGGTCAGTTCGACGTCGATGTCCTGTTCACCGAGGCTGGGCACGTCGACGCCCTCGACCCGGTCCCTGGTGCCGACGGCCAGCGCCCGGACGTTACCGGCCTCGATCTGGTCGGCGAACTCGTTGTAACCGGAGACCGACGCGGCGACCGTGTTGGCCAACAGGGCGTTGAGTGCCTCGCCGCCTCCGGAGAAGGCGATGTAGTTCAGCTTCGTGGTGTCGATGCCGTAGGCCCCGGCGACCATGCCGGCCAGCAGGTGGTCGGTACCACCCTTGGAGCCGCCGCCGATCGCGGTGCCCGCCGGGTCGGCCTTCCACGCGTCGAGCAGGCTGCGTAGGTTCTGGTGCGGCGACGCGGCCGGCACCACGATGACCTCGAAGTCCTCTGCAAGCCGGGCGATCGGGGTGACGTCGGCCAGGGTCGTGGCGCTGTCGTTGGCGATGATGCCGCCGACCATCACGGTGCCGGTGACCATCAACGTGTTGCCCTGGCCGGACATGTCGGTCAGCTGGCCCAGCCCGATGGTGCCGGCCGCCCCGGGGATGTTGACGACCTGGACGTTGTTGACGATGCCGTCGGCCTTGAGGGCCTGCTGGGACTCGCGGGCGACGAGGTCCCAACCGCCGCCAGGGGCGGCAGGGGCGATCAGACCGAGCCGGCTGCGGGCCGAATCCCCGGCCTCGGAGCCCAGCGTGCTGATGAACCCGGCCACGATGACGACCGTGGCGAACACGGCCCATGCGATGGTGCCCACCGATCGTCGGCGGGGCGGGTCCGCGGGTGGTGCCTGTTCGGTGTTGGCTGCCATCGTCGCCTCCTGGTCAGTCGGGAAGGCGCACGGCCAGCACCGGCACCGTGGAGTTGAGCAGGATGTGCTGTGCGGCCGAGCCGAGCAGCAGCTTGCCGACCGGGGACCGTCGCCGCAGCCCGATGACGATCAGCTCGGCGTCGAGCTCGCCGGCCAGGTCGAGCAGCTCGTCGGCCAGGTGGTCCGGCTTCACCGCGTTGCGCAGGTGCACCGCCACGGCCGGGTGCTGGGCGGTGGTCACCGAACCATCGGCGGCGGGCGGCCCGCCCAGGAGGGGCACCGGGACCTCGGGCAGCCGGGTCACCGGATCGCCGTCGGGACGCGACGGCGCGGTCAGCACCACGAGGTCGGTGTGGCGCAGTCCGGCTTCGGCCATTGCGTGCCCGAGCGCCCGGCGGCCCTCCGGAGTCTCCTGGTAGGCGACGACGATGGTCATCTCACTCCGTCCGACTCCGACCCGACGGCGCCGCCGGATCGATGGTGTGCCAGCTGCGAAGGCTGAGCCATGTGGTGCGAGGCAAAGCCGGGGTGCATGTGGGTTATACGCGCTGACGTGGGTTGCGTGCATTGTCAGGGCGTGTCTGCAATCTGCTTGTTGTCCGCCGGAGCGGTGCCGGCCGCGGGGCGACGGTGGTGTCGACCGGGTCGAGGCTCGCCGCGAGGCCGCCGCGGCCGCCCCGGTGGACTCCTCGGCGCCGGCCTATCGATGATTTCTCCGCGCCGTGCTGGTCTGTACGTCGCATACCGACTCACAGGGGCTGACGCATGCGGAAACTGACCTTTGGCATGAACCTGAGCCTGGACGGCTACGTCGCCGCGCCCGGCGACGACCTCGGCTGGAGCGAGCCGAGCGACGAGCTGTTCCAGTGGTGGTCCGACCGGGTGGGGGCGACCGGCCTGGCGCTGTATGGGCGCAAACTGTGGGAGACGATGAGTTCCCACTGGCCGACCGCCGACCAGCAGCCCGGCGCCACACCGGCGGAGATCGAGTTCGCCCGCCGCTGGCAGGATATGCCGAAGGTGGTGTTCTCCTCCACGATCAGCACGGTCGACTGGAACACCCGCCTGGTCACCGGCGACGCGGTCACCGAGATCACCCGGCTCAAGGCCGAGGATGGCGGCCCCATTGACATCGGCGGCGCCACACTCGCCGCAGCGGCGATGCGGGCCGGGCTGATCGACGAGTACGTGCTGGCCACCGCACCGGTCTTGGTGGGCAGCGGCACGCCGTTCTTCACGGCCCTGGACAATTGGGTGAACCTGACGCTGGTGGAGACCCGGACGTTTCCCGACGGCGTGGTCCTGACCAGGTACGAGACCAGGCGCTAGGCGGCTTGAAAGACCGGCAAGGCCGATGAGCACGCTCCGAGTGCTCTGCCGCCTTTCGGGCGTGGCTACGAGCACCGCCTACTTGCAGGCCTTTCGCGGATGGCGAGACCCGGACTCGAACCGGGGACACCACGATTTCAGAAGGCGATCGGGCGGATGTTCGAGGGATAGAGTGCCTACAAACAAGCAGGAACCGAGCGACCTGCTAGCCGCGTATCTCGCAATATGCGGGAGTACCACGCGTGATCGGGCCATGAGATCGGCCTTGTGGCCCAATCAGCAGATCGGGACAGCCTCCGATCTCCGATTCGCGAGGTCGAGGACCACTGCGGCCGGCGGCGGGGCCTGCTCGATGCGTCCGCCACATCCGGTCGGGCGCCCGTCCGCCCGGCTGTCGTTCAGCGCACGTCGACGTAGAAAACTTCGATGGCGTTGTTTCCGTAGCCCAGTCGATTCCAAGGCGGGACGTCGGGTTGTATGTGCCCGGCCGCATCGGTGGCCCTGGCTCGGAGGGTGTGCCGTCCCACGTCGGTCGCGTCCCAGTCGAACGACCAGTCGTGCCACTGGTAAGGGCCTTTGGCGGGCTGGAGTTGCGCTTCGTGCCAGTCGCCTTCGCCGGTGAAGCTGAGATCGACTCGTGTCACGGGTCCGGTGCCCGACCAGGCCTTTCCGCGCACCGTGTGCGTGCCGCGGCTGAGAGCCGACCCGTGGGCGGGATCGGTGATGCGCGCCCTCACGCGCATGAGGGTGACGGGCTCGTGCGGTCGGTCGGGCCACTCGTACATGTAGTGGCCGGTCTGGAACTCGCCGGCGAACGGCTCGGTCAAGACCTCGATCTGCTTCAACCATTTCACCGACGCGACGGCGTACCAGTGGGGCACGATGAGTCGGAACGGGGCTCCGTGGTCAGGACCCAGCGGTTCGCCGTTCATCTCGTAGGCGATCAGGATCTCCGCCGCCGGATCGGCCGCGTGGGCGAGCGGCAAGGCCCGTTCGAAGGTCAGGTCCTCCTTGTCGGTGTCCGCCAGGACCGGCTTGAGGTGGTACGCGCCGTGGTCCGCACCCTCGAAGCGGACGTCGACGCCGTCCGTCGCCGGCGAGGACTGTTCCAGAACGTCGTGCAGCAGAGCGCCGGTCCAGCTGGCGGTCGAGACCGCGTAGTCACCCCATGGCTCACCGATCGGCAACGGCCTCGTATCAAGCCGCCCGTTCCCCGCGCATTCGAGCGTGACCGC
>DASQUF010000085.1:0-5990 GCA_035641435.1 Propionibacteriaceae bacterium
AGCCTCCGGTGGACGCCGGAGCCTCGTCCTTTACCCGCCTCCCGCGTCCGCGCCCCCTCCCCCCTCCGCGCCTCCCATGTGGGTGGGTCCGTAGACAGTCGCCCGCGGGCCTCGCCTGCCCAGCTCCGCCTGCGTGGCTCCGGGATAGGTGGATCTATGCGCCCCGCACCGCGAACAGTCCGCTTCCGTCCCTTGCGTCTCACGGTTGAACTCAACCTGCCATCGGTGTCCTCGGAACAGACACACCAACCGCCCCACCAACCGCCTGGCCATATCGTCCCTCCAAGGGTCGACCGACATGTGACCGCTCCAGGCCAGGATCAACAGGCCGGCCGCGATGAGCTCATGGCCGGCTGTCGTCGGGCTGGGCGAACCAGTTACCGGCCAGGGTGCCGGCCACCTCGACTCGGCCGGTGATCCGGTGGGAGCAGAGGGGCTCGAACCCCCGGCCTCCTGTTTGTAAGACAGACGCTCTAACCAGCTGAGCTATGCTCCCGGGCCGGCGACGCAGCGTCGGCAGCCGCCTACTTTATACGAGCAGGAGGAGCGCGGGTGGCCTCGCCAACAGTGCCCGACCGGGTGGCCTGGGCGGTCGACCGGCTGGACCTTCGGCCGGACTCCCGGGTCCTGGAGATCGGCGGCGGACCCGGTGCGGCGGCCGAGCTGGTGTGCCGTCGGCTCGAGCGGGGGTTCCTGCTGGGCGTCGACCGCTCGGCGGTGGCGATCGAACGGGCGACGGCTCGCAATCAGACGTACGTCGACGCCGGTCGGCTGGAGCTGCGGCAGTGCGCCCTGCGGGACCTCGAGGTGCCGGACGAGTCGTTCGACCTGGTCTTCAGTGTCAACGTCAACCTGTTCTGGACCGGCCCGGCGGGGTTTGAGCTGGACCTGCTGCACCGGGCGCTGCGGCCAGGCGGCCAGCTGCACGTCTTCTACGGCCCGGGTCCGGGCGACCCAACCGAGGCACTGGATACCGTGCGCCGACAAATCGCGGAATCCTCGTTCGGCCGGGCCGAGGTGCACCGGACCGACCGGGGGGCGGAGGTTCGGGCCAACAAGGTGCCGTGAACCGGCGCGGTGCCAGCGTCGCTCGGAGGTTTGAACTACCCTGGCCCGCGATGCTGAACAAGAACCTCGCCCTGGCTCTCGGCGCCCTGACCGGACTGGTCAGCCTGGTCGCCATGGTCCGGCTGGTCTCCGGCGCCTTTGACGGCGGCCTGTCGGTCTTCGCCTGGGTGATCACCCTGCTGGCCATGGTGCCCTGGGTGGCGTACGCGGCGGCGCGCGCTCGACACGCCCGGCTTACCCCGCGCAGCGCTCTGGTCGTGGCCGGGCTGGACCTCGTCGGTCTTGTCGCGGTCTGGCTCTTCGTGCTCGGCCCGGTGGTCGCCCTGGCTTGCTCACTCGGCGCGTTCGCGGTGGTCTGGGTGCGGGACTGGCCCGAACGCCAGCCGCGCGGTGAGGACCGGTTCGTCCGGATCGAGGAGCTCACGGCCGACGAGCGCGACTGACGGTCCTGGGCGCAGAGCCAGTCGAAGCGACGGCTCGGTCGAGGTCAGTAGAGTGGCCGGTTGTGGCTGGACCGGACTTCACTAACGCGCTGAGCGACCTGAACCAGGCGCTCGGCTCCATCGAGGCTGTTCTCGACCCTGAGCGCAAGCGGGCCGAGATCGCCGAGCTGGAGCAGGCGGTCGCCGCGCCCGACCTGTGGGACAACCCGGACAACGCCCAGCAGGTGACCTCCCGACTGTCGGTCCTGCAGACCGACGTCGACCGGGTGGTCAATCTGCGCTCCCGGCTGGACGATCTGGCCATCATGGTCGAGCTCGCCCAGGAGGAGGCCGACGACGCCGCCCTAGCCGATGCCGAGACGGAGCTCGCGGCGCTGCAGCAGGCCATCGAGGCGCTGGAGGTGCGCACCCTGCTGTCCGGGGAGTACGACGAGCGAGAGGCCTTGGTCACCATCCGCTCCGAGGCGGGCGGTATCGACGCGGCCGACTTCGCCGCGATGCTGCTACGGATGTACCTGCGGTGGGCGGAGCGGCACCACTACTCAACCGAGGTCTATGACACGTCCTATGCGGAGGAGGCGGGCATCAAGTCCGCGACGTTCCAGGTCAAGGCGCCATTCGCGTACGGCACCCTGTCGGTCGAGCAGGGCACCCACCGGCTGGTCCGGATCTCTCCGTTCGACAACCAGGGGCGCCGTCAGACCTCGTTCGCGGGGGTCGAGGTGCTGCCGGTGACCGAGCGAGAAGACCACATCGACATCCCGGAGGCGGACTTGCGGATCGACGTGTTCCGCTCCTCCGGTCCCGGCGGGCAGAGTGTCAACACCACGGATTCGGCGGTGCGGATCACCCATCTGCCCACCGGCATCGTTGTCTCCTGCCAGAACGAGAAGTCCCAGCTGCAGAACAAGGCGGCCGCCCTGCGGGTGCTACAGGCCCGACTGCTGGAGAAGGCCCGGCAGGACCGGGAGACGGAGATGAACGCGCTGAAGGGCGACGGCGGTAACAGCTGGGGCTCGCAGATGCGGTCCTATGTGCTGCACCCGTACCAGATGGTCAAGGACCTCCGAACTGAGTACGAGACCTCGTCCCCGGATGCGGTCTTCGACGGCGACATCGACGGGTTCATCGAGTCCGGCATCCGCTGGCGCCGGACCTCCGAGGTTGCGTAGGCCTAGGCGGGTCGCCGGGCCCGTGAAGTGTCCAATCCTGGGATGCGCCAGCGTCTCACTTAGACTCGTCCTCGGCCGTCCGGCGTACGCGGGGTGTGACGTCGGAACCGTCTACCCGGCCACCACTGCATCGTGATCCGATTCGAGAACGTCTCCAAGACCTACGACGGCCAGCGCCGCGCCGCGCTGGAGGACATCAACGTCGACATCGACAAGGGCGAGTTCGTCTTCCTGGTCGGGGCGTCGGGCTCGGGCAAGTCGACCTTCCTGCGGCTGATCCTGCGGGAGCAGCGGCCCACCAAGGGCCGGGTCTTCGTCGCCGGACGTGAGCTCAACAAGCTGCACAGCTGGAAGATCCCGGCCATGCGCCGCCAGATCGGCACGGTGTTCCAGGACTTCCGGCTGCTGCCCAACAAGACCGTCACCGAGAACGTGGCGTTCGCGCTGCAGGTGATCGGCAAGCCGGCGTCGACGATCCGCCGGGTGGTGCCCGAGGTGCTGGAGCTGGTCGGCCTGGACGGCAAGGGCGGGCGGCTGCCCGAGGAGCTGTCCGGCGGCGAGCAGCAGCGCGTCGCTATCGCCCGCGCCTTCGTGAACCGACCGATGATCCTGATCGCTGACGAGCCCACGGGGAACCTGGACCCGACCACCAGCGTGGGGATCATGAAGCTGCTGGACCGGATCAACCGGGCCGACACCACCGTCCTGATGGCCACCCACGACTCGACGATCGTCGACCAGATGCGTAAGCGGGTCATCGAGCTCGACGACGGGGGAGTGGTCCGGGACCAGAGCCGGGGCGTGTACGGGTACCAGTGACCAGTCAGATGGCCAGGGGGACGATCCCCCTTGGACTTCCCGCGGCGCGCCGGTCACTCCCGGCCGTGCGCCCAGCGGCTGTCCCTACCTTTCCTGAACTCTGAGGAAGTCTGAATGCGTTTCCGCCACATCTTTTCCGAGACCCGCGCGGGGTTGCGTCAGAACCTGACGATGACCCTGGCCGTGATCATGACCATGTGGGTGTCGCTGTCGTTGTTCGGCGCCGGCCTGCTGGCCAGCCAGCAGGTCGACCTGATGAAGGGGCGCTGGTACGACAAGATCGAGATCTCGATCTTCCTGTGCACCAAGGACACCCGCGGGGACCAGTGCGAGCCGGACCAGGACGTCACCCAGGCGCAGAAGGACATCATCCGGACGACCCTGGAGAACAACCCGGAGGTCGCACCCGACGGGGTCTACTTCGAGACCAAACAGGAGGCCTGGGAGGAGTTCCAGCGGGCGTACGAGGGCAGCCCGATCCAGGACTCGCTGGAGATCGACCAGATGCAGGAGTCGTTCCGGGTCAAGCTGCGCAACCCGGAGGAGTACCAGGGCGTGGTCAGCTCGGTGGTCGGGCTCAAGGGAGTGCAGAAGGTCCAGGACCTGCACCAGCTGCTGGACCCCTTCTTCCGGGCGCTGAACGTGCTGCAGTGGTCGACGGCCGGGGCCTCCGCCCTGCTGCTGCTGGCCTCCGCGCTGCAGATCGGCAACACCATCCGGCTGGCCACCTTTGCCCGACGCCGGGAGATCGGCATCATGCGCCTGGTCGGGGCGAGCAACTTCTACATCACCGTGCCGTTCCTGCTCGAGGCGGTCATCTCGGCCCTGATCGGCGTCACCCTGGCCTGCCTCACCCTGGCCGTCGGCGTCTACGTCTGGATCATCCGCGGAGTCCGGGAGTCGATCCGGTTCGTGGCCTGGATCGGGTGGCGGCAGACGGGCCTGGCGATGCTCGCGATCCTGGCCGTCGGCATCGTCCTGGCCGTGATCCCGACCGTGGTGACCACGCGGCGCTACCTGCGCGTCTGAGTCACATCTGTCACAGTTGGTAACTGCTGTTTACTGTATTTACTCAACTCTTCGTTGAGACTTAAGTCACAATTGCCACATTAGTCACAGCAATCACGCCGTTTCGCCTTGCCAGATCGCTCGCCGGTCTGCATATCATGCCGAGGCTGGTACGACCGTGGGGCGGCGGACGACCTGGTCACGGCTCCTGTCCGACCTCGGACCTGGCGCCGCCGACCACGTCCTCCTCCCTCGTCCACCGGCTTCGACAACCGAACATGGGATGGGGAAAGCTGTGGTTCCGGATCTTCCCTACGTCCGCAAGGACGTTCCGGACGACAGCGAAGCACCGAAGGCGAGTGGTCGCTTCGCCGGACTGGTCAGACGTCGGGGTACGACTCAGTCCGCGTCCTTGGGCACAACCAAATACCTGACTCGCGGGGTCATGCCCGGCTTACGCCGTGTACGGCGCGGGCTGCTGGTGGCGTTGACCGTCTCGGTCGCCTCGGCGGTGTGGCTGACCCTGCTGACCCCGGCGACCGCCGACGACCTGACGGACCGGCGGCGGCAGATCGCCAAGCAGATCAACCAGACCAAGGCCGAGCTGAGTGAGTCCTCCGCCGCCCTGAAGAAGGCCGGCGTCGAGGTGGCGCGGACCCAGGGCCGGCTCGATGTGGCGGAGGCCAAGCTGCGCAAGACCCAGAGCGAGCTGGCGGTGGCCAAGGCCAAGGACACCGCGGCCGCGGCGAAGCTCCGTAAGGCCCAGGAGGACCTCCGCAAGGCCAAGGCGGCGGTCCAGGCCGGGCAGCGTGAGCTGGACGCCCAGGAGGCGATGGCCGGGCGGTTGGTCCGCGACCAGTACCAGCAGCAGTCCAACCTGATGCCGGTGGCGCTGCTCGTCGGGGCCAGCTCGCCCGAGGATCTGCAGACCCGGTTGCAGTGGTCGACGACCATGTTCGACACCGCGCAGGCGGAGATCGTCGAGCTGACCCGGATCCAGCGCAAGCTCGAGGCGGCCAAGGCCCGCCAGGCGGCCCTGGAGAAGCAGGTGGCGGCCGACCGGAAGGCCGCGGCGGAGAACCTCGCGCTGCGCAAGGCCCTCGAGGCCCGGGCGGCGGCCGAGCAGGCCAGCGTGGCTGCGCTGCTGGAGCAGCGCCAGGTCCAGCAGGCCGCGGCGGCCGACGATGTCGCCGACGACAAAGCCCAGTACGCCCAACTGACCCGGGAGCGGGCGTCGGTGGAGAAGCGGATCGCGGCGCGAATCGCCAAGGCGAAGGCCGAGGCGGCGGCGAAGGCGCGAGCCGAGGCGCGGGAGCGGGCCCGGGCGGCGGCGGCGCGGGAGCGGGCGGCCAAGCGGGCGGCGGCGGAGGCCCGCCGGGCCGAGCAACGCGCCAAGGAGGCCCGCGGGGCCAAGCAGCGGGCGAAGGCGGCTCGGGCGGCGAAGGCAGCCAAGGCCCGGTCGCGGACGGCGCAGCGGCGG
>DASQUF010000086.1:0-2191 GCA_035641435.1 Propionibacteriaceae bacterium
GCCGACCGGATCATGCGGACCCCCGGCTCCCTCAACAACAAACGCGGCCTGGTACCCGTCCCGGTCGAGATCGCCAGGACCAACGGCGATCCGCCCCGCCGGTACACGGTGGCCGAGCTACTCGACGTGCTCGACGACGCCCCCGTCCGCAAATCACCTCCCAGCTCCAATGGGGCTTCGGCCCGAACCAGCGGCAGCAAGTCGTGGATCGACCAGGTCATCGCGGACTTCAATGCCCGCACCTCGTGGGCATCCGTTGCGTCTGACTTCGCGCGACAGGATCCACCGCGAAATAGGCCGCATCTGGTGAGGTCTCCGGGCGTGAGCGAAAGGAGCGCTCATGCCCGAACCAACGATGCCGCGGCGCCGCGCGAAGCGGTTCTTGTCGGCCGAGCAGAAGTACGAGATCTGGTTGAGGATCCTGACCGGGGAGCTGACCAGCCGGGAGGCTGCGGCGCAGGCCGGGGTGGATCGCTCCACGATCATGACGTTGCGCAAGACCGCCAAGGACGGCGCGATCGCGGCGTTGCAGGCGTCGCGGCCGGGCCGTCCGCGCGACGCTCGGGAAGCCGGCGAGCTGGCTCGGCTGCGGGCGGAGAACGCCCGGTTGTCGGCCACGATCGTCGAGCAGGCGATCGAGCTGGCGGCGTTGCGCGCAAAATCGGCCTGGGGCTGAGCGGCCCGGTTCCCCAGCGGGTCCCAGGGGATGTGAAGGACAGGCTGCTGGCCATCATCGATGATTGCGTGGCTGCTGGGTGGACGACGGAGCGGGCCTGCGCGGTGCTGGAAGTGGACCGGCGCCGGGTGTGGCGTTGGCAGGCCCGCCGCGACGCCGGGGAGCTGGATGACCGCCCGCCGGGCGGCAACGCCATCCATGGGCTGCTGGGCTGGGAGATCCAGGCGATCTTGGACCTGGCCGAGGAGTGGGGACCGGTTGACCGGTCCCACCGCAGGCTCGCCCACCGGGGCTCTTACCTGGAGCGCGTGTGGGTCGCACCTTCGACGGTGCGGCGCGTCCTCGCTGGTCACGACGTCGATCTCCCGGCCCCGCCGCCGCGACCCCAGCGCGGCGAGCGCAAGCCCTGGCCGGACTGGGTCGAGTACCGGCCCCGGCAGGTGTGGGGCTGGGACGTCACGCATTTCACCCGCTGTCGGGCGGCGCCGAACTGCTTCGCCATCATCGACCTGGTGTCCCGCAAGTGGATCTCCACGCTGCTCTCAGCCGAGGAGACCGCGGTGCAGACCCAGGTCGTGTTCGTCGACGCCCTGGAAGCCGAAGGGGTCATCGACGGGGTCGAGGAGCGGCTGGACACCGGTGAGCTGCCGGCCGGCGACGAGATCCCCATCCTGTTGGCCGTCTCGGACAACGGCCCACCTATGACCGCGGCCGACACCCGCAGCTTCATGGCGCTGTGCTCGATCGCCCAGCACTTCGGGCGTCCGGGTGTGCCCACCGACCAAGCACCCATCGAGAGCTTCTTCGGGCACGTCAAGGCCGACTGGCCGCATCTCGAGGACATCGACGACCCCGAGGTGCTCGGCGCCGCACTCGAACGCGTCCGGGCCGAGTACAACCAGGTGCGCCTGCACGCCGCCATCGGCTACGTCACCCCCAACGACGAACACCAAGGACGAGGAGACGCCATCCGCCAAGCCCGACGCGACGGCCTCATCCGGGCCGACCAAGCCCGCCGAGCCGCCCGACGACCCACCACCCATCGCCCGGAGCATCCCCGATGATGCGGTCTATTTCTCCGGCCATCTGTCGCGCGAAGTCAGAAACGCCTCATCGGCAAGGGACTGTCCGATCCATTGTGTAGCCGGGCGTGATGGCTGTTCGGTCAGTTGGCGGCCGTGATGCGGTCGCCGTAGTGGATGGTGAGCGCGTTCAGGATCTGCTTCCAGCTGTGCACGCGCCCGGTCGGGTTGGATCGGTTCTTCCTCCTTTCCGTCGCTACCAGGTAGAGGACCTTGAGCGCCGCCTGTTCGGTGGGGAAGTGCCCGCGGTGTCCGCCGGAACCCGGGCCGGACTGTGGTTCGGTGCTCATGGGCTCGATGGTCGTGACTGCTCATGCTGACTTGGTTTGGTTGCGGTGGTGGTGGCGGCCGCCGGTGACGAGGTGGTCGGCCTGCAGGAGGGCTTCGGCGGCGAGGTGTTCGATGTGCTCGTTGCGGGCGGCGTAGAAGACAC
>DASQUF010000087.1:0-4726 GCA_035641435.1 Propionibacteriaceae bacterium
GGCGCCCCCGAGGCCGATCAGGCCGCCCAGCATCCCGACGACAGCACCCGTACCGAGCGCAGCAAAGGCGCGACCCTGCCGTCTGCCGGTCTCGACCGCGCCGATCGGGTCCGCAGCCTCGTCAGCCTGTCGCGACACAGAGAGAGAGAGCCTTCCATGCCGTCTCCGACCCGCCCCCACATGCCGCGATGATCGAGCAGTCGTGCCGATGGGCGGACGCGCTGATTTTCGGTCAGTTCTATCGACGATCCGCTGTATGGACCCGAGCCTGACGTAACGCCTTCGGCTGGCGCGCCGATCAGCGAGGGGCCGGGCCCGTGGTGCCGGGCTGTCCCGGGCCAGCTGGGCCGACGAGGGGTGACGGAAAGCGTTGGTCAGCGTGCTGGTCCGACGCCCAGCAGCGGTTTGTGCCGATGCCGCCCGGCCGGTGGACGCGGCCGGCTTCTGACCCACGGCACGTACGACGGCGCCGGGCCGGGTCCAGCGCTGGCAGATCGCTGGCCTGGGCTGGCCGCCGGCCTCGCCTCAGATCAGGTGATGCTCGAAGGCGAACGCAGCGGCGGCGGTGCGCGAGGAGACATCGATCTTCCCGAAGATGTTGCTGAGGTGCCGGGAGACAGTCTTTTCGCTCAGGAACAGCGCCTTGGCGATGTCGGTGTTGCTCTTGCCCGATGCGACCAGCCGGAGCACCTCGACCTCCCGGGTGGTAAGCCCGCGAGGCGCGTCTGGCCGGATCAGCCGGCGCGCCTCGTGCTCGGCGGGAGCGGCACCCAGGTCGGCGAAGGTGGAACGGGCCCCGTCCAGCTCGGTTCTCGCCGAGTCGAGGTCTCCGAGGAGTCCGTAGGCCTGCCCGATGAGCACTCGGCAGCGCGCCATCTCGTACGTCGAGCCCAGGCCGGCCCACAGGCGCGCGGCGGTACGCAGGTCATGCAGTGCCGAGGCGGCGTCGCCCCGGGCGAGGAGCACGCCGCCGGTCGCATAGCCGGCCATCGCCCGCAGCGCCGCACAGCCGAAGCTGTCCGCGATGCCGGTCAGCTCCTCGGCGAGGGTCGCGGCCTCGTCGGTCTGTCCGCAGGCGAGCAGAACCTGCACTGCACCGGGCAGAACCTGCGACCGGTGAACCGGGTCGCGAGGCTCGGCCAACACCCGGCGCACCGCGGCGAGCGACGCCGCGGTGCGTCCGCGGGCCAACCAGAGCAGTGCCAGGCCCGGCTGCGGCTCGTGACCGAAGGTGGTCGCCTTGCCGTAGGCCTCCTCGGCGGCCGCGAACTCGCCCTGGATCCTGAGCACGTCGCCGCGCTCGCCCATCGCCAGACCCGCCGCCGGCGGGCTCCCCATCAAGAGGTAGCGCTGCATCGCCTGGTCGAACTCCTCGAGGGCCTCGGCGTATGCACCACGTACGCGCATGATCTGCCCGCGGTGCACCGCGCATTGCCCGGTGAATGGCACGAGGCCGGGCTGCGCATCGCACCAGGTGGTCAGCACGGTGGTCCACTCGGCTGCGCGGCCGAAGTCGGAGATCTCCTGGCAGGCCTCGATCATCGAGCAGTAGATGTGGCCGGCGAGGATCGGTGAGACCTCGCCGGCGGCGACGCCGACCATCGCCTCGTCGAGCAGCGCCAGCCCCTCACGCACCCTTCCCATGTAGAGCATCAAACGGCCCTCGGCGTCCAGACCCTGGGCGACGAGGTCGGGGTCGTGGAACCGGCGACCGTAGTCGGTGATCTGCACGGCCAGCTCGTGGGCTGCTTGGAACTCGCCGGAGAAGATGTGGCGGAACATCACGTGGACGAGGACATAGCCGCGCTCGACCGCATCCCCGGTCGTGTCGTCGAGCAGGCGCTGTGACCGTGCGACCCAGCCGCCACCGACGGCCGTCTCGCCGCCGGTGATCAGCACCATGGCGAGCCAGAAGGCGCACCGCACGGCGGCCAAGGTCTCGCCTGCATCGAGGTTGAGCTGGTAGGCACGTTGAAGTGCCTGCACGCAGTCGTTGTTGCGCCCGAGCAGGTAGGCCGCGGTCGCCAGTTGGGCGAAGTCGTCGGCCTTCATGGCGGCCGGGTCGAGGTCAGACAGCGCGGCGTAGGCAGCCACCCACTCCCGGCGCTCGTAAGACTCCCGCGCCCGGATCAGATCATCGACCACACCCATCGGACTCTCCCGCTGTGAGGGTAGTGCCGATGGGCATCGCCGTCCCGCTCCTTGAACGTCAGACCGCGGCCGGGACCGTACTCTGGGACCGCGACCCGATCTTCCCGGCGATGTAGTCCGCGTCCCGCCCGACGCCGGGGAACACCATCGAACTGAAGGCGTACTGGAAGCTCAGCCCGCAGAAGAACAGGCCCGGCGCCGACTCGACCACACCCCGGTACTCCGCCGGCCAGCCATCACGGTCGAGAATCGGGAGGTCGATCCAGTCGAAGACCTGCCGGAAGCCGGTGCACCACACCACGTTCGCGGCGTCGACCACACGCCCGTCGTCGAGCGCCGGCCGGCCGTCGACCGCGGCGGACACCCGGGACAGCGCGCGCTCCACACCTCGCTGCGCCAAGTCCTCCCGCTTGACCCGAAGGTGGGGGCCGCCATGGAACCTGGCCTCGGTCATCAACTTGCGGCCGATTGGTGTTCTTCGGGTGAGCACGTGCTTGGCCACAAACACGAGCACCGGCATGCCCACCCGGGCGCGTCGCGACTCGAGCCGGGCCGGGATCTGCCCGCAGTCTCGGCCACACAGGATCGTCTCGTGAGTCGAAGCGACCTCGTGGGCGATGTCGGAGCCCGAGTGTGAGGCGCCGACCACGAGGACGAGACCGGGTTGCAGCTGGTTCGGTCGGCGATACTCGCTGGAATGCAGCTGGGTGATCGACGGGTCGAGGTCCGCCGCGAATCCCGGGACGTACGGCGTGCGGCCGAAGCTGCCGGTCGCAACGGCCACGTTGTCGCAGCTGATCGAGTCGGGTCCCAGTGTGGCGACATAGCCGCCGTCGGCGCGCGCCTCGAGGCGGTCGATCCGAGTGCTCATCCGTACCGGCAGGTCCCAGTGCAGTGCGTACGCCTCCAGGTAGTCGGCCACCTCGTCCTTGTGCGGGAAGTGCCACCTGTCCGCCGGGAAGGACAGGCCGGGCAGGCCGTCGTACTTTGCCGGCGTGTAGAGCCGCAACGTGTCCCACTGCTGCCGCCAGTTGTCGCCGACCCGCTTGTTGCCGTCGACGATGAGGAAGGGCCGGCCCCGTCGCTGCAGGTGATACCCCGTTGACAGGCCGGCCTGGCCGGCTCCGATGATCAGCGTCTCGATGTACTGAGTGGTCATGTCACGCCTCCTCATGCTTCGTTGAGCGAGACGCTAGGAGCGCGGGCAACGGGTCCGCGTCGGGCAGACGCCCCATCTGCGGCCAGGGCCTCGTGGGTGGTCTTCTGCAGACCGCGGGGCGCGCCGTAGCGGAAGAGCCAGACCAGCATCAGGGCACTCGTCACGAGGTAGAACCCGTGCAACGCCCAGATTGGCCCGGGCGGCAGGCTGAACACGTAGACCGAGTGCACAGCGTTGCCTACGTTGGCCAGCACGATGTTGCCCAGACTGTAGGACGCCAGGTCCCGCGTGCGATGCGCCTTCACAAGCATCGGCAGCATGCTCGACGCGAACACCGCGGTCGAGGCAATCCCCGCAAGCATCGGAACGCTGGCCATGGCCCCAACGTAGGGACGACGCCCAGCTCGCCGCGTCGGGCAGTCACCCCATCCTGCGATCGAGAGAATGGGGCAGAAGTTGCAGCCCTTTCTACGGCTGTCCCTCGTCGCGCTCGCAGACAGGCTCGATCTCCGATGCGATGGCCGTACCCGGAGACCTCCCACGCCCGTCGTCGGAACTGCATGGTTCCACGACGACGACAAGATCCACTGCACGGCCATGCCGCGAACTGACCCGACCCTACGGTTCGGTCTCAGAGTGATCTCTGCGGGGGAACCTCGTTGGGCAGGACAGCAAAGTGGACGCGTGAAACGACACCTGTACGCGGCCGGGATCGTGGCTCTGATTGACACTGGGGACCACCGGCTGCGGCAGCGGAGGCGTGGACGGTCCTGTCCTTGCCTCCGGCTCCGGCGAGGGCAGCGGTGACGACGCCGAGGTCAAGGGCACGGTTGTACTCGATGGGGACTGCCTGCTGCTCGAGCTTGAAGGCAACCGCTACCCGGTGGTTTTGCCGAGGGGGACACGCTGGCAGGAGGACCCGCCCGCGGTGGTCCTGTCCACTGGTGTCGTATCGGTTGGAGGCGAGGTCCTCGGCGGGGGCGGCTACTACCAGGCCGAGCACCTCACCTCGCTGGCCGATGACGTGGTCGATGCCGCGGAGGCATGCGCCGGGCCCAGTGGCGAGATCGCGGTGTTCAACTGGAGGCAGTGACTAACGATCAGCGCGGGATGACGACAACTTCACACCTTCTGCCGCCTTCGGCACCCGAGAACGAAGAGCGTGATCAACCTTCCTGTTCTGCCGCTGTCGGGGCGGACGCCCGACGGTGCCGTATGCGGGCTAGTCAGGCACCGGCGTGCCCGTACCCGTGGCGGTCAGCTTGCGCAACCCAGGGCGAGCGCGGCCCTGGCGGCGTGGCCGCAATCCACATGGTGCGGCGCCCGATAGAGAGACCTGGTCGGTGCGGCGCGGTCAAGGATCTGTAGTGCGCGTCGCCCGGCAGTCAGAATTCGCCTCGGCGGCGGATGCGCGTG